>JAPYSD010000218.1 GCA_029936705.1 Croceicoccus sp.
ATATTCCCTGGGATCGATGCCCCATGCCTCGGCCGCTTCGTACAGGCCGGGGGGCACGTCGCCGCTGACGTAATCCTTGCGGCTGGTGGCCTGGTGCCCGATCATCCACATGGAATTGTGCCCGCTCTCGTACATCTCGAACAGGGTGGTCGGCAGGCCGTCGTTAATGAAGGTCGCCAGCTCGGGATGGATCGTGGGCAGGTGATAGCTCTCGTTGAAATTGTCGCGGATGATCTTCCAGTTGAACTCGCAGTCCGCCGACACGTTCAGCACGCGCACCCAATTGTCGAGCTTGTAGCCCGCCAGCCTTTCCGGGAACGGTGCCAGCCACTCCTCAAGCGGGGCGATGTCGTGGTCCATCGCCCAGAACACGAACGGCCCCCAGGTCTCGCACCGCAGTTCGGACAGGTGGACCTTGCCGCAGGGGCTGCCGCCGGGAAAATCGTCCTCGTCCTGGACATGCACCAGCGTGCCGCCCGGATCGAACTGCCAGCCGTGATAGCCGCAGGTAAGCCGCGGGGTAGAGCCGACATCGCCCAGCACCAGCCGGTTACCGCGATGCGGACAGGTGTTGTAGAACGCGCGCACGCCGCCATCGGCCTGCTTGACCATGATGACGGATTCGCGCCCGAAATTGTGCCGGATGAAGTCGCCTTCCTCCAGCAAATCGGCGGTCACGCCGCCCAGGTGCCAGACGCTGGGCCAGAGGTTTTCGTATTCCGCCTCCATCCACTCGCGCGAGGTGTAGCGGTCGGCGGTGATGGTATCGCCGCGCACGGGTTGATCGAAATCCGCCGAATAGCGGGCGGCGCCGGTTTGTACGTTCATCGGACAGGCTCCTTTTCGGGGGTTCGCGGTTCGGCCGCATCGGGCCAGTCGCGCGTCTGGCTGAAATCCTCGCCGCGCCGCGCGCCGCGCGGGGCATCGGGATTGTCGGTGAAAAAGGCGCGGCTGCCGGGATTGTCGCTGACCCAGTCGGTCACCAGCCGGCGGCGCGCGATGCGCCATTGCCCGCCTTCGCGGGTGAACTCGTCGATATAGCGCCCGGCGATGATCAGGTCGCGGACCTGCCCGCTTTCGTCGCGCACATCGTGAAACGCCCGGAAATAGCTTTCGCCGCTGGCCTTGCCACGGGCCGCGTCGCCGCCCGCCATCTCGATCCGCACTTGCCCCAGCTGGTGATGCGTCGCCTGCATGTCGGCCAGGAAGCCCAGCGCGAAATCGGCGAATTCCTCGGGCGTGCCCGCCAGCAGTCCGCAATCGACATAGGCGTCCGCGTGAAACGCGCTGAGCAGGCAGGCACGGTCGAGCCGGTCCAGCCCCCGCATGTAGCGGTGCACCGCGTCGGTGATGTCGCGCCGCGCGGCCAGGTCGCGGATTTCGGCGGCCAGGTCCATGCCCGCTTCGTCCACCGCGTTCACGCCGTTCCTCCTGCCATCGGTATCCTCGCTCTCTCCAGCCGCGTTTCTGCGCGCGTGCCGGGGTCCTTTTTCTGGCTTTCACCCAGCATAGCCGGGCCGCCGGAAATTGAAACCGGCAATGCTGCCTGTTTTATTGACGGATCGACCGCGGCGGCACTACTGAAGGAAAGGATAGGGTTGACCGGAACAGGGAAAGGCCATGGCATCGACAGGACCCGCGGCAGGGCCCGCCACAGCGCGCCGGAAAGGCGCCACGCGCCGGTCGCAGGCGCTCAGCCGCATCCGGCCGGGCGGCGGGCCGGACGACCGCCAGCGCTGGCAGCAGCGCAAGGCATCGCTGACGCGCGAGGGCATACTGGACGCCGCGGTCGATAGCCTGGTGGACACGGGCTATGCCGGGCTGTCGACCAACGATGTCGCGCGGCGCGCGGGCGTGTCGCGCGGGGCGATGCACCATCATTTCGCCTCGCGCGCGGACCTGGTCGAGGGGCTGATCGAGCATGTTTTCTATCACCGCATGCGCCAGTTCCTCGACGATTTCCTCGCTCGGCTGAAACAGGCGCCCCCCGGCCAGGACCCCTATCGCATGGCGATGGACCTGCACTGGCGATCGGTACAGAGCCGCGAATATGGCGCGTTCCTGCGGCTGGCGGTGGCCGCGCGCAGCGACGCGGCGCTGGCCGCGATCTTCACCCCCGCCGCGCGCCTGTATGACGAAATCTGGCTGGGCGAGATGCACCACGCCTTCCCCCAGTGGCGCGAGGCGCCCGAACTGATGCGGCTGGCCAACGATGTGACGCAGGCGGTGCATTCGGGAGTCTTGATCAACGGCGCAACCTGGGGCGCCGAACGCAGCGCGGCGGTGCTGAAACGCACGGCATCGCTGATCGAGGATCTCGCGCAATTGGCGCAAACCTAGGGCGGCTCAGTCGCCATTGCCGGTGCGAACCTCGTTATCTTCGCTGCGGCATAGTCGAGCGCACACGCGGCTTACGCCGGTGCGAGCGCTCAGGCTGCGACGAGCGCCCTGTCGAGAGCTTGGCAGGTCTCGTCGGATAGGGCGAGCTCGCGAAGCTCGGTCAGCCTTTCCGCGCCGACCGGATTTTCGCGGTAATAGTCGATAATGGCGCTATAGTTGCGAAGGCCTCGATCGAACGTGTCGCCGTAACCCTTGATAAGCCGCTGACACCGGACCAGTTCCAACGCGGTTGCGCGATCGCGCCTTGCGGCATCCGCCACCAATTCCAGCCAGTGCTCGATCCGCTGCTGCTCCTCTTGATAGCGGAGCGAACGTGGGCGCATCGGGCGCAGTCCCGCCACCAGCCGAAGCATGAGGAACCACTTCACGCTTGTCGTCTGAACATGGCGGCCCTTGGTGAAGAAACGGCCCAGAAAGCGCGACGCGGATGGGCTGCCAAGGATACGGCTGCCGATCGACGCGGGCAGCATCTCGCACATCTCGCGCAGGCGCGGGTGCATGAATTCGGTGATGGCGATCACCTGCTCGTCCTGTGCCTTCACCTCGCCCCGCACGCGGTCGAAACGGGTCGAGCGGGTCTTGAGGTCCGCCACGCGGATCGTGTCCTCATAGCTCATCCACAAGGCGAGGTGGCGCGAGGTTTCGGCCGTCAGCTCATACGGTGCTGCATCGAGCGCCGCGATGGCCTTCAGGCGGTCCAGATAGAGCCCGGCATAGCTGGCGTCCTGATAGTCCATCAATCGCGCCACTCCGTGTAGCGCGTGATCTTCGGCCGCCACAGGCAGCTCGTTTTGAATTCGCGCGGCAAGCTCCGAGCCGCGCGGCGTTGTCGGTACCGGACGTTCGTGCGCGATTTTGGCCGGCATGGCGACCGGCTGGCGGGCCTGTTCGAAACCCTCGGCAAAACCGCGCAGATTGCTGGCGACGGCGATACCGCTTTCCTTGATCGCGCGGTGGAAGGTTTCGGTCGGAAACGGCAGCGCATCGCTGCCCGCCAATGCGCCGAACATGATCGCGCTTATCACGCTGCCCGCACGATCCGTCGCGGCTTCCATGTCGAAACCGATGAATTTGCGCGAACGCTCGCCAGCTGCCTCGATGATTCGATCGCCATTGCCGCGCCCGTCGCCCATCGCGCTCTTTTCGCCAATGGCATAGATGCGGTGGGTCGAGCCGATCAGCGTCGTGCGCTCTTTCGTCGAAAAGCCGCGGAGCACCGCCCTTCCCGTTTCCATCAGCTCCGACGCGACCACGATATCGACATCGCCGGGCATGGGCATCTGCGCCATCACGGGGATCCGCCCCGAACCGTCATCCCTCGACAGCTCGACGTAATAGACCGTCGAGCCGGTTCGTTGTGCCACGCCGGGCACCGATGTGCCCTGCGCAAGCCAGCCTTCATGGCGGGCGACTTCCTGAATCCAGTCAGCCAGCACGCCGCCGCCTTGGCCCCCAAGGGCAAGAATGGCGATGGTGATGCGGTTCTTGTGATCGGTCATGGGACTGTGCCTAGGCTGAGAGGTCAGAACGCGCGGGCGGCCAAGCGCTTTTCGGACGAGCGCTGCATGCGCTGGATCAGCGTTCTGCCGATCCGCGCGCGCAGCTTCTCGCCGCGAGTGGGGTTGGAGACGATCCGGGTGCGGAAGAAACTGGGGCATAGCACCGCGGCATGGCTGACCTCGCCGCAGACACCGCAGCCCACGCATGAGTTCTCGACATGGGCGACCGGGTCTTGCCGCAACGGATCGGGGTTGGACTTGATAGTCAGCGAGGGACAGCCCGATAGGCGCACACAGCTGTGATCGCCCGTACAGGTATCGGCATCGACGCCGAACCGGTCGCGCACCACGCGCTTGCCTGCTTTCAAGGCAGCCGCCGTCTGCTTCTTCTCACGCCGCTGGCGGTTGAGCATGCATTCCGATTGGGCAACGATGACGCGCGGACCCTTTTCCTTGCCGGTCATCGCTTCCAGCAGCGTATCGCGCATCTTGGGAATGTCGTAAGTGCGGGTGATCTCGCGCACCCATTTGGCACCGACGCCCTTTACCGCGGCGGTAATGGGATTGTTGGTCGTGCGCCGCTTGTTCTTCGCGCGGGATGACAGAATATCCTGCCCCCCCGTCGCCGCGGAATAGCCGTTGTCGATGATGACGGTCACGGTGTCGTCCTTGTTGAACACCGCATTGCCGACGCCCGATGTCAGGCCGTTATGCCAGAAACCGCCGTCGCCCATGATCGCGATGGCGCGCTTGCCGTTGTCGTCCTTGGGCTTGAACGCCGAGGCGCCTGCCCCGCCCAGCCCGTAACCCATGGTCGTGTTGCCAAGATTGAACGGCGGCAGGATCGAGAACAGATGACAGCCGATATCGGCGGACACATGGGTCGGGCCAAGCTGCCGTTCGACCAGCTTCATCGCGGTGAATACGGGCCGTTCGGGACAACCGGTACACAGCCCTGCCGGACGGCCTGGAATCTGGCTTGCCACCTCGGCGGGAATCGGGACGGCGGTTTCCTTTTCGGGCGCCATGCCGGGGGCCAGGTCTTTGAGGAAATCGGCGAGCCCGTCGGCGATAACCTTGGCGCTGTATTCGCCAGAGCGCGGCAATATGTCCTTGCCGGCGATGCGGGTATCCAGTCCGGCACGGCGGATCAGCGTGTTCAGCTCGTGCTCGATGAATTCGGGCTGCCCCTCCTCGACCACCAGCACCGCGCGCTTGTCGCGGCAGAAATCGGCGACTTCCTCGGGTATCAACGGATAGGTGACGTTCAGGCAATAGATCGGCAGTTTCGACGTGCCATATTCGTCTGCCAGTTCAAGCCGCTCCATCGCGCGGTTGAGGTTGTTGTAGAGGCCGCCCTGTACGATGATGCCGACGCCTGCGTCGACCTTTTCGGGCCCGAACCATTCGTTCAGACGATTGTCGCGGACATAGGCGATACCGGCCGGCCAGCGTTTTTCGATCTTCTCGACTTCGTGGAGGAAGTTCGCGGGCGGCAGCACGATGCGGTCCACGTCGCGGCGGGGCATCGCGGCGGCCTCACCGACCGTCAGCGGGGGGCGGATATTGTCTTTCGCAGTGAAGGACCCCGTCATGTGGCACGACCGCACGCGCAATTGCAGCATGACCGGCGTGTTGGATGCTTCCGACAGGCGGAACGAGTGTTCGACCGAGTCGACGATAGACGGCAGGTTCGGGCGCGGGTCGAGCAGCCACATCTGGGACTTCATCGCAAAAGCGTGCGTCCGCTCCTGCATGATGGACGAGCCTTCGCCGTAATCCTCGCCCACGATGATGACCGCGCCGCCCGTCACGCCGCCCGACGCCACGTTCGACAGCGCATCGGACGCCACATTGGTACCGACCACCGATTTCCACGCGACGGCGCCGCGCAGCGGATAGTTGACCGATGCGGCAAGCATCGCCGCGGCGCTCGCTTCCGACGCGCTCGCCTCGAAATGAACGCCAAGACTTTCCAGCAGGTCGCTCGCGTCGGCGAAGACGTCCATCAGATGGCTGATGGGCGATCCCTGATAGCCGCCGACATAGGCGACGCCCGACTGCAGCAGCGCCTTGGTAACGGCCAGAATGCCTTCGCCGGTAAAGGTTTCCCCCTCACCCGCGGTCAGCTTTTTCACTTCCGATGCAAACGAGCGTTCAGCCATGGGTCTTTACTCCGAAACGAGAGCGAGGACGCGCATCGGACTGCCCGATCCGTCGCGGATCTTGAGCGGAGCTGCGATAACGATCGCGCCGGTTGCGGGCAGCTGATCGAGGTTTTCGAGGCACTGAAGCCCGTATTTGCCCGCGCCGTGCAACAGGCTGTGCGCAGGATACATCGGTTCGAGGAGATGGGCCTGTCCCGCATCGGTGCCGATCGTTTCGACACCAAAGCCCATGCAGTCGCGGTCGATCAGATACTGCACCGCGCATGTGTCCGGCCCAGGCGTATGCGCACCGTCGTCCTTGCGGTTGGTATAGGCTTCGGGGTCCAGCCTGGACCAGTCAGACCGGAACAGAACCCAGCTACCCCTTGGT
>JAPYSD010000219.1 GCA_029936705.1 Croceicoccus sp.
GCCGCCGCGCTGCTGCCGGTGGGCCAGCTTGCCGACATCTCGAACTCGGGCACGTTGTTCGCCTTCTTCATGGTGGCGATCGCGGTGCTGATCCTGCGCCGCCGCGACCCCGGCAGAAAGCGCCCGTTCCGCACGCCCGCGGTGTGGGTCGTCGCTCCGCTGGCCGCCACGGGCTGCGTCGCCCTGTTCGTCAACCTGCCGTTCGAGGCGATGCTGGTCCTGCCCGTGTGGGGCGCGATCGGGCTGGCGGTCTATTTCCTCTATGGCCACCGCCACAGCCATGTCGGCCGCGGTTTGATCGAGGTGCACGATCAGGACCGGGACGCGCCGCAGCCCCCGGTTGCCGACCATTGATCGGACCCGAGAAAATAATGAGGCGAGAATGTGGCAGGACTATGGACAGCCTGCCACATTTAGCCTAGACAGTCCTTGCCGCTTCATTGTGATTCGGCATTCAAGGATTTTAGACATGAAGAAGATCGCTCTCGTTCTTGCCGCCAGCAGCGCCGCTTTCGCGATGACCGCTTGCTCGGAACCCACTGAAGAAGCGACCACCGAAGAAGCCGCTCCCGTCGAGGAAGTTGCTGCTCCCGTCGCTGAAGAGCCTGCCATGGAAACCACCGACGTCATGACTGACGAGACGGTCGAAACGCCGGTTGCTGACGAAGCTGCTACCGACGCTGCCGACACCGCTGTCGAAGCCGCCCCGGCCGAGTAATCGCGCCGCCGGTTTCCACCGGTTCGAAGACGGCCCGCCTCCCACCCGGGAAGCGGGCCGTTTTTCGTTGGTTCGCCCGGCATGTCTTGCGCTCGCGGTGCGGTCCGATCGATTGACCAAATCGTTTCAACGGTTACAAAAGCGCGAAAATCCCCCGATCCAAAGGATGACCATGACCAGACTGGCCGCGCTGGGCGCAAGCCTCTCCGCCCTCACGCTCGCATTGTCCGCACCAGGCGCCGTGGCGCAGGAAACCCCGCCCGCGTCCGCGGCTTCCGCTCCCGGCGCCGCGCCGGTCACGGCCTCTGCCATGGGAAGCGAAAGCAGCGGGCCGAACCGGCGCTTCACCGGCGCCGACCTGTTCGACCTTGCCATCGCCTCGGACCCGCAGATCAGCCCGGACGGCTCACAGATCGCCTATGTCCGCCGGTCGAACGACATCATGACCGACAGCACGCGCAGCGCGATCTGGCTGATCGACACGAAGAGGGGCGAACAGGTGCCGGTCACCGGCACGATGGGCGGTGCATTCTCGCCCCGCTGGTCGCCCGACGGAACCCGCCTCGCCTTCGTCTCGACCGAGGGCGGCAGCGCGCAGCTGTGGGTTCGCTGGATGGAGAACGGCGAAAGCGTGCGGCTGACGGGCCTGCCCACCAGCCCCGGCAGCATCGCGTGGTCGCCCAGCGGCGATTCGATCGCCTACAGCATGCTGGTCGAGAACAGCGGCATGCAGCTGGGCAGCCAGCCGCAGGGCAAGCCCGAGGGCGCGGAATGGGCAGCGCCACTCGAAATCTACGACCTCGTCACCTACCGCGCGGACGGCGCCGGCTATCTGAAGCCGGGGTTCGAGAAGATCTTCGTGGTCCCCGCCGCGGGCGGCGCGCCGCGGCAGCTGACCTTCGGCCCGTATCACGACGGCGGGCCGCTCGCCTGGTCCAGGGACGGGCGCACCATCTATTTCGGCGCGAACCGCAACGCCGACTGGCAGACCGACCCGGTGGAGAGCGAGATCTGGGCGCTCGACATCGCCAGCGGCGCGCTGACGCAGCTGACCACGCGCGACGGGCCCGACAGCAGCCCCGCCGTTTCGCCCGATGGCAGGCTGATCGCCTATACCGGCTTCGACGATGCTGGCCGGGCGTACGAGAATGCCGACCTCTACGTGATGAATGCCGACGGCAGCAATGTGCGCAACCTCACGCAGGACTGGGACTTCAGCCCCGACGGGCTGCGCTGGGACGCCGACGGACGGGCGGTCTATGCGCAATATGACGTCGGCGGCGAGACCCGCGTGGCGCGCATCGCGCTCGACGGATCGGTGCGCGACGTGGCCAGCGGATTGTCGGGCGGCGGGCTGGACCGGCCCTATACCGGGGGCAGTTTCTCGGTCGCGGACAATGACGCCATCACCTTTACCGGCGGCACGACCGCCCGCCCTGCCGAAGTCAAGCTGGCCAAAGGCGGCGACACCAGGACGCTGACCGACCTTAACCGCACGCTGCGCGAGGTGAAGTCGCTGGGCGAGGTGCGCAAGATCACCGCCAGCTCCAGCTTTGACGGGCAGCCAATCGACGGCTGGCTGACCCTGCCGCCCGGCTACCGGGACGGGCAGCGCGTGCCGCTGATCCTGGAAATCCACGGCGGGCCCTTTGCCGCCTATGGTCCGCATTTCGCCACCGACAACCAGCTCTATGCCGCGGCGGGCTATGCCGTGCTGTCGGCCAACCCGCGCGGCTCCACCAGCTATGGCGAGGCATTCGCCAACGGCATCGACAAGGCCTATCCCGGCAACGACTATTTCGACCTGATGAGCATCGTCGACCGCGCCGTCGAACTGGGCATCGCGGACGAGAATGCGCTGTTCGTCACCGGCGGATCGGGCGGCGGCGCGCTGACCAGCTGGATCGTGGGCAAGACCGACCGGTTCAAGGCGGCCGCCGCGCAGAAGCCGGTGATCAACTGGACCACCCAGGCGCTGACATCCGACGGTGCGGCCTTCTTCGGCCCGTACTGGATCGGCGCCCAGCCGTGGGAAGACCCCGAGGCGTTCTGGAAGGTGTCGCCGCTGTCGCTGGTCGGCAATGTCGAGACCCCGACGCTGGTCGTGGTCGGCAGCGAGGATTACCGCACCCCGGTCAGCGAGTCCGAGCAGTACTACACCGCGCTGCGCCTGCGCGGCGTGCCCACCGCGCTGGTCAAAGTGCCCGGCGCCAGCCACGGCGGCATCGCCGCCCGCCCCTCGCAAAGCGCGGCAAAGGCCGCGGCGATCCTGGCCTGGTTCGACAAATATCGCACCGGCTGGACGCCGCCCGCGGCGACCGGCACCGAATAGGCCGATCGGGGTCCGGCGGCGTCACGCGGCGCCATGCCGGACCCGCCCATCCGCGGTGCTGGCCGCAAATTTGCAGAACGCGCGCCGCGCAGTGGCTCTGCGGCGGCAAAAACGTGCCAGGCGATGGCTTTTCGGTGGCCGGACAGTGACCGAAAGCGTGCTTCTGACTGGCCGAATCGGGCCGTTTTCGGTACCCTGCGGGAAGGGTGCGGATCCAGGTCTGGGGGGTCATCATGTCCACGAATGCCACGCAGTCGTCCGGTCAGGTCGAGCATTTTCCCAAGGCGCCCGCCGATCGCGCGCTCAGCGATCAACTGCGCCAATTGCGCGACCTCCTCCGCAGCGAGTTCCCCGATGCAGAGGGTGTATCCCTCTCCTTCGACGGCCAGCTTCGCGCCCATATCGACATCCGCAAGGGCGAGGAAATCCTGTTCGTCGAGACGAAGCTGTCATCGCTGGCAGGCGGCATATTCAGCCAGATCCAGCGCGGCCCCGCCCCGCACCACCCGTTCCTCCACCGGATCAGCGCAGCGGTTGACCGCTGAAGCAACGACTGCGTAGCGCCGCTGGCCGCGTACTATCGTTTGAATATCGCATCCGGAATGGATGCAATTCTGCGCGCGTAGTCAGACTAGACAGTGATCTGATTGAATAGATTGGCTATTTGCCCCTATCCGCGCCGGCCTGCCATCTCGTCGCAGCGATATCGCCTTGATCGATGAGGCAATCCGCCCGTTTTCTCCCCGTTCAACAAGGGGAAGTTACGCACAGTCCCGCCGCCTGCGCGGGTGATGGGCTTGACCCGGGAAGAATAGACGGGCCACATCGCAAGGCATAACAAGCATTTGTCACGAACATGCTCAGGGAAGCCACAATCGTGTTGATCCGCTACCGCGTTCTCGCGGCGACCGCTTCGACGGCTTTACTGGCAGGATGCATGGTCGGCCCCGATTACGAGCCTGTGGAGCCATCGCAGCTGGGCGTGCCGCCACAATGGTCGGTCGGCGCGCCGGAAACCCGCCCCCCTACGCCCGAACAGCTGGTGGACTGGTGGCGCGAATTCGACGATCCGGTGCTGACCGGGCTGATCGAAAGCGCCATCGCGGACAACACCGACCTCGACGTGGCGCTCGCCCGCTTGCGGCAGGCGAGGGAAGCGCTAGTCGTCAGCCAGTCCGCGCTTTACCCGACGATTTCCGGCTCTGCGGGCTACAACCGCGTCGAACCGCTGCGCGGCGGGGGCACGGCCATCACCCAGCCCGACGGCACCGTCGTCATCGCGGGCGGCGACGGGGTCGACAGTCTCTCGCTCGGCCTGGATGCCAGCTATCAGCTCGACCTGTTCGGGGGTAATCGCCGGTCGGTGCAGGCCAGCCGCGCCGAGCTTGAGGCTTCGGGCTTCGACTATGCCTCAACCCTGCGCGCGGTGGAGAGCGAGGTCGCCCGCAATTACGTGCTCGCCCGCGCCTACCAGGCCCAGCTGGGCAATGCGCTGGCCAGCGTGGCGATCCAGGACGACAACCTCCAGATCGCGGGCTGGCGCGTCATGGCCGGGCTGGTCTCTGCCGTGGACGAGGAGCAGGCCCGCGCCAGCCGCGCGCAGTCTGCCGCCACCATCCCGCAGATCCGGCAGCAGTACAATGCGGCCGTCACGCGCATCGCGGTCCTGACCGGGCAGGCGCCAGGCGCGGTCCGCCCGCTGCTGGAAGAACCCGCGCCCATTCCGCAGGGCCCTGCCAGCCTGGGCGCCGACATTCCCGCCGACGTGCTGCGCCGCCGCCCCGACGTGCGCGCCGCCGAACGCCAGCTTGCCGCCGCCACCGCGCGGATCGGCGTGGCAGAGGCGCAGCTTTACCCCAACCTGTCGATCAGCGGCAGGGTGAACACCAATGCGCCCGACTTGTCCGGCCTGTTCGACGCGATCACCGGCAATCTGTTCGCGGGGCTGACCCAGTCGATCTTTGCAGGCGGCAGGCTGGCCGCGCAGGCCCGTTCGGCAGAGGCTGCCGCGGACGGTGCCTTTGCCAGCTACCGCGGCACGGTGCTGACCGCGCTGGAGGATGTCGAGAACGCGATCGTCGCGCTGCAAAGCGCGCAGGAGCGCGAGGCCCAGTTCACCGTCGCGCGCGATGCCGCGCTCAACTCCGCGATCTATGCCCGGTCCCAGTACCGCACGGGGCTGACCGATTTCACGACGCTTAACACGCAGGAAACCGCGCTGCTTTCGGCGCGTAACGGGCTGGTGCAGGCCCGCGCGGACCGGTCCAATGCGTTGATCGCGCTGTTCGACGCGCTGGGCGGCGGGTGGAACCCCGCCGGCGACTACCGCGATCCTCTCCTCCTTTCGCCGCTCTACGGCGACCCGACCGAAGGGCAGAACTGATCATGGCCGACGAGAGCCTCGAAGACTTCCTGGGCGAGCAGGCCAGGCCAGCCTGGTACCGCCGCCCCAGGGTCTGGGTCGCGGTCGCCGCCGTGGTGCTGCTGATCCTTCTGGTGTCGAGCTGCCTGCGCGGTGACGAGGAAGCGGGCTATGTCACGGCCAAGGCAGAGCGCGGCCAGCTTGTGACCAGCGTTTCGGCCACCGGCAAGCTTGCCCCCACCAGCCAGGTCACCGTCGGTTCGCAGCTGTCGGGTCTGGTCACGCGCGTGCTCGTCGACGTGAACGACCGCGTGGTGGTCGGCCAGCCGCTGGCGGAGATCGATCCCGAACAGATCGAGGACCAGATCCGGCAGGGCGAGGCGCAGCTCGCATCGAACCGCGCGCAGGTCGAACAGGCGCGCGCCACGCTGGCGCAGGCGCAGGCGCAGTACGAACGGCTCGAGGAAGTGCGCAAGCTGTCGGGCGGCAAGGTGCCCTCTGCGACCGAGCTGCAGGCTGGCAAGGCCGACCTTGAGCGCGCGCAGGCCGCGCTGGGCGTCGCGCGGGCCAATGTCGTCGCGTCCGAGGCGACGCTGGCGCAAAGCCGTACGCAGCGCGAACGCGCTATCATCCGCTCCCCGGTGGCGGGCGTGGTGCTGGCGCGGCAGATCGATCCCGGACAGACGGTCGCGGCATCGTTCAACACCCCGACCCTGTTCGTCATCGCCGAGGATCTTTCCCAGATGAAGCTGGAGGTCGCGATCGACGAGGCCGATGTCGGCACGGTGGAGCGCGGGCAGAAGGCGACCTTCACTGTCGACGCCTTTCCCGGCCAGGCTTTTCCCGCGACCATCACGCGGGTCGAAATCGGCTCCAACCTGACCGCGTCGGAAGCGAGTTCGGCAGCCAGCGCCACGCCGTCCGGCGGTGCGGGCCAAGTCGTGTCCTATGCCGCCGACCTGTCGGTCGCGAACCCCGATTTGAAACTGCGGCCCGGCATGACCGCCACCGCCGACATCGTCAC
>JAPYSD010000745.1 GCA_029936705.1 Croceicoccus sp.
GGGCAGCAGCCAGCCGCTGGGGGGCGACGGCTATATGGCGGGCGACCCGCCGGCGATGATGCGGCACTGCCTGGCGCGCGGCGTGCTGCTGCGCCCGCTGGGCAGCACGATCTATGCGATGCCGCCATACTGCATCACCGAGGACGAGCTGGACCAAGTGTTCGAGGCGATCGCCACGCTCTGATCGGGCGCTGTCCCGTAGAGGGACGTTTCCGCCCGCACGCCCCGCTAATCCCGAAGAACAGTTGGTCCGACCCCCCATCGCTACCTAGACCGGCCCCGCGCATGGCGAGCTGCAGGGCCGTGCGCCATCATGCATACCGGGGGGTTTTTGAATGCGCGTACTCGTGACTGGATCGGACGGCTATATCGGCGCGATCCTCGGGCCGGACCTGATGAAGCGGGGCTTCGACGTCGTGGGGTGCGACACCGGCTTCTACAGCGCGGGCTGGCTCTATCCCTCGCCCGATCCGGTGCCGATGTCGATCCGCCGGGACATCCGCGCGATCCGGGCCGAGGATCTCGCGGGCTTCGATGCCATCGTCCACCTGGCCGAGCTGTCGAACGATCCGCTGGGCCAGCACGATCCAGACATCACCTACAAGATCAATCACGAGGGCACGCTGAGCCTGGCCCGCGCGGCGCGGGCGGCGGGCATCCGGCGCTTCGTCTATACCTCGTCCTGCTCGGTCTATGGCGCGGCGAACGGCGATTACGAGTTCGTGGACGAGACGACGCCCCCCAATCCGCAGACCGCCTATGCCGAGTGCAAGGTGCGGGTGGAGCAGGACCTGGGCGCGATGGCGGGCGACAATTTCGCGCCCTGCTTCCTGCGCAACGCGACCGCATACGGGGCCAGCCCGCGCATGCGGTTCGACATCGTGCTCAACAATCTATGCGGCCACGCGATGACATCGGGCGAGATCCGCCTGACCAGCGACGGCACGCCGTGGCGTCCGCTGGTGCATGTGAAGGACATCTGCCAGGCGATCCGCCTGTCGCTGATGGCGCCCGAGGACGACATTCGCGGGCAGATCTTCAATGTCGGCGACACCGAATCGAACTATCGCATCATCGATGTCGCGACCATCGTGTCGGAGACGTTCCCCGGCTGCAGGCTGACCGTGGGGCAGAGCGATGGCGACAATCGCAGCTACAAGGTCGGTTTCGACAAGATCCGCAAGGTGCTGCCCCGCTTCCGCTGCGAATGGACGCCCGAACGCGGCGCGCGGCAGCTGCGCACCCTGTTCGAAGCGATCCAGCTGACCGAGGACGACTTCAACGCGCCGCCCTATACGAGGCTCAAGAT
>JAPYSD010000746.1 GCA_029936705.1 Croceicoccus sp.
TACATGTGTTGGGGTGCACTCGAAAGTCTGGCCTGCCGGTACAAAGAGGACCCAAGCGAGAACGGTCAGTATCATGGTACGGTTTTCTCCCAACTCAATGCAGCGATCGCCTATGCAGAAGGTCACGGGGCGACGGAACTGTCTGAGCCTTATGCGTGGGGAACTCAGACGCCCTCAGCGAATACCATTGAGTTGAAAATGACAGGTAAATTTGCAAAGTGGGATGGGGTAGCCCGCTTCTGCCGGCATACGATCCAATAGCTGAAGATGAACCTCCGCGTCACCCGCTTTGTTGATTGGCTACAAAGCGTTCCTACCGTGCCTCATTTTGCCGAACGCGCCGAATTCGCGTTCTTTGCTGACTTGATAGGCGAGGAGCTTCAGGCTGCGGAGCAGGAACTGGTACGTCGGCTCGCGGTCCTGGGCACCGATCAGGATGTTCGATCTGTCTTCCTGCATCTCCCAGTGTATTCATCAATTCGCGGTACCAATGACGACTGACTAAGGCTTGCGGCGTATCGCCCAGATCAGCGTTGATGAGGCGGTAATGAGCGCAGCAAGCGCGAAAATCAATGACGGGTTGAGGATGACCAAAGTGAGCCTCCTATTTCCAGAGGTGCACCGTGTTCCTTATTTGTTCAAAGTAGGACAGTCTTTTCTCTGTCAAGCCGGGTTTAGCTCATCAAACCTTCTGCCGATCTCCCGCCATAGAGCGGCTCCCTCATCCTCTGCCAGATCTTTAAAATGCTTCTGGCTTCGTGCAATAAAGGCGGCGCCTCCGTTCCCGTGAATCCGCTCGATTTGCAGCGCCACCATCCAAAGTTCCTTTTCGCACGACAGCATCATGGCAGTCAGTCCAAAAGATAGCTCAAGGCGAGGAACGACATCATGCTCCCCAGAATTGTGGCTTCCAGCTCAACCACCCAGGCGCGACTTTCGCATTTTTCGACCTCGGAATCGGAGAGCCAGTCCTTCATGTGGTTCCTTCCGGCAAGGCGTGGCAGCAGTGAACAATCATGCCGTACCTCATGGCAAACTTCCGCCCTCGTCAAGCCTTGGCAGACAAGACACTTAACTCTCCACACTGGATGATGGATCCTCGCTTTTGATTGACCGGCAAGGTCTGCTTGCCTAACCTTGAACTCTATCAAACCCTCGTTGGCGACGGCTTGAGGTTCTAATCGGTTATCCCTGATCGAGGGAGGGGCGGCTCGCGATGCGGGCCGCCCTCTTTCTAGAGATTTAGGCGATAAACGCCGACAAAGCGGCCCTTCATTGGATCAAAAAAGCCCGCTGGTACCTGCCGGTC
>JAPYSD010000747.1 GCA_029936705.1 Croceicoccus sp.
GCTGTTGCCGCTGTCCGCGCTGTCGGGCACGGTGGCCGGATCCTTCGCCTGGGGCTGGATGGCCGACATGTACGGGCGGCGCGTGTCGATCCTGCTGTCGACGATCCTGTTCGTCTCCACCGCGATCTGCGGGGCGATGCCGACCTATGGCGGGAACCTGGTGATGTGCTTCCTGATGGGCAGCTCGGCAGGCGGCATGCTGCCCGTCGTCTATACGCTGCTGGCCGAGATCATGCCCCCGCGCCACCGCAACTGGGTGCTGGTGCTGGTGGGCGGGACGGGCCTGGTTGGCGGTTACCTGGCGGCCAGCGGCGCGGCGCTTCTGTTCGAACCGGTCTATGGCTGGCGCAGCCTGTGGCTGCTGGGTTTTCCCACCGGTATCGCGCTGCTGGCGCTGGCGCGCTTCATTCCCGAATCGCCCCGCTTCCTGGCCGAACGCGGCCACGATGACGAGCTGGCCGACATGGCGCGCCGCTTCGGCATCGTGCCGCGCCCCCGCCCTGCCGAAGCGCCCCCGCCCGACGCCCAGCCGCTCACCGGCGGCAGCCACCGCTTCCTCACCCCCGCGCTGGTTCTCGCCGCCCTGTCGTGGAGCTTCGTGACCTTCGGCCTGCTGCTGTGGCTGCCGTCCGATCTGCGCGATCGCGGCTTCGACGCAGGCCTTGCCAGCGGCATCATCGCCAGCTCGTCCCTGCTGGCGCTGCCCACCATCGCGCTGGCGGCACTCTTCTACAGCCGCTGGAGCAGCGTGAAGACGCTGGTCGGCACCGTGGTCCTGACCATGGCGGGGCTGGCAGGCGCGCTGCTGCCGCCCGCGCTGCTGGCGCAGCCGCCCGTGCTGATCGCGGTGATCGCGCTGCTGGTGATCGGGTCGAACGGGCTGATCGCGGTGCTGCTGCCCTATGCGGCGGAAAGCTATCCGCTGGGCATCCGGGGCCGCGCCACCGGGCTGGTCGCGGCCAGCAGCAAGTTCGGCGGGGTGGTGATCCAGCTGGGCGCGCTGGCCGGGCTGATCCCCACGCTGGGCGGGGTCGCGGCGGCGCTGCTGCTGCCCTTCGCGCTGGCCGCCGCCGCCATCGCCGCCTTCGGCCGCGAAACACGCGGCCGCAGCCTGCGCGAGATCGAGGCGGATCGCCAAACCGGCCGCTGATTTCGCTGTCCTACAGCGCCGCCGCCATGGCATCAGGCGCCGCCGCCGGAACGGGCGGAGCGGCTCTTTAAACCATGTGAATTTTTCCCCGGCCCCACGGGTGTCAACCAAACGCCGGAAACCCGCGCAAATCCGCGGGCCACGTCAGGGTGACAGC
>JAPYSD010000220.1 GCA_029936705.1 Croceicoccus sp.
AATGTCCGACAACCTCGATCCGTTCGAACGAAAGATCCTCGCCGAATTGCAGCGGGATGCCAGCCTGACCACTGCTGAGCTGGCAAAGCGCGTGGGGCTGTCCGCCTCGCCCTGCTGGCGGCGGGTGGAGCGGCTGGAGAAGGAGGGCATCATCGCCCGCCGCGTGGCGCTGGTCGACCGGCGCAAGATTGGCCTCAACACCCAGGTCTTCGCGCAGGTGAAGCTGAGCGCGCATGGCCACGCGCACCTGGACGAGTTCACCCGCGCGATCGCCGAACTGCCCGAGGTGCTGGAAGCCTATGTGCTGATCGGCGTGTTCGATTTCATGCTGCGCATCGTGGCAAGGGACATCGACGCCTATGAACGATTGTTCTTCGACAAGCTTTCCAAGATCCCCGGCGTGCAGGAAATCAATTCCACCGTCGCCTTGTCCGAGATCAAGGCGACAACTGCGCTTCCGGTGTGACGCGGCCCTGCGGCGGTCCTTGCCAAACGGAATGTTATCGGTAACAAACCGTGCCGATGAGGAATAGATCGCGGCAAGCGATCACTCGGGGGAAGAGGGGGCGATGAAGGCAGGACTGGCGGGCGCAGCCCTTGCAGGATGGCTGGCCCTTTGCTCCCTTGCGGCTGTTCCCGGCATCGCCATGGCGCAGCAGCCGCTGCCCCGGATTGATAGCGCTAACGGCAAGCACGTTCTGATGGTGGACGACAAGCCGTTCCTGGTGCTGGGCGCGCAGGCGAACAATTCCAGCAATTATCCTGCCGTCCTGCCGCAGGTCTGGCCGATGATGGAGCGGCTGCACGCCAACACGCTGGAAATCCCCGTGGCATGGGAACAGGTCGAGCCCGAAGAAGGCCGCTTCAATTTCTCCTATCTGGAAGCACTGCTCAACGGCGCGCGCGAGAACGACATGCGCCTCGTGCTGCTATGGTTCGCGACGTGGAAGAACACCGGCCCGTCCTATGCGCCGATGTGGGTAAAGACCGACACCGCACGCTTTCCCCGCATGCGCACGCCCGCAGGGTCCGCGCATTACGCGTTGTCGCCCCATTCCCGCACCACGCTGGAGGCGGACAAGCGCGCCTTTGTCCGTTTGATGCGCTGGCTGCGCGACCACGATCCCGACCACACCGTCATCATGGTTCAGCCCGAGAACGAGGCGGGCGTATACGGCCAGAAGCGCGACCACTCGGCGGAGGCGAATGCGCTGTTCGCCGGGCCGATCCCGGCGGAACTGGCGCAGCGCACCGGCAAGTCGGGAAGCTGGAGCGAAGCGTTCGGCCCGCTGGCGGACAGCGCGTTCAACGCGTGGTACACCGCGCGTTATATCGACGAGATCGCCGCGGCGGGGCAGGCTGTGGTGGACCTGCCGATGTATGCCAATGCGGCGCTGAGCGATCCGTTCGCTGCGCCCGGCACGGGTGGGGGCGCCAGCGGCGGGCCGGACATGCCGGTGATCGATGTATGGAAGGCAGCGGCCCCGCACCTCGATTTTGTGGCGCCCGACATCTACATGCGCGATCAGCGGCAGGCGGCGGAAATCATGCGGCTCTATGCCCGGCCCGACAATGCACTGATGATTCCGGAGATCGGCAATGCCGCCGACTATGCGCGGCTGTGGTGGAGCGCGCTGGGCCATGGCGCGATCGGTTTCGCGCCGTTCGGCATGGATGAAACGGGCTATTCCAACTATCCGCTGGGCGCGAAGGAACTGGACGAACAGACCGTCGAGGCTTTCGCGTCGAAGTACCGCCTGTTCGCGCCGATGGCGGGGGCCTGGGCGCGGGTGGCAGCGCAGAACCCGACATGGGGCGCGTCGAAGCCTGCAGGCGGGGCCAGCCAGACCCATCGGTTCGGGCGCTGGAACGCGGCCGTGCAGTACGAGGAATGGCAATTCGGCGACCGCGATTCCCCGTGGCTTGAATCCGATCCGCACCCGAGTGCGGGCAAGCAAGTCGGCGGCGCGGTCATCGTGCAGACCGGCGCGGACGAGTTCCTGGTCGCCGCGTCCGATGCGCGCGTGCGCTTTACGCTGGCCGATGCAGGGCCGGGCGAAAGCGCGGCGATGCTGCGGGCCGAGGAAGGGACGCTGGCCGAGGACGGCAGCTTTGTCATGCGGCGCGTGTGGAACGGCGACCAGACCGACCACGGATTGAATTTCACCAGCCAGCCGGTGCTTTTGAAAGTCACCATGGGCAGCTATCAATAAAGGGACGCAGGGGTATGGGGATCCGTTTATCGGCGCTGGCGGCGCTGGCATTGTCGGCCAGCGCATGGCCGGCCATCGCGGCAGAGGTCGAGCGGATCGACCACGGCGTGATCGTGACGCCGGACGAGGGCGATGGGGAAAAGGTGCGCGTGCTCGTCTATGGCGACGGGCGTTTTCGGGTCAGCGCGGTGCCGGATGCCGCGTTCGACCTGCCCGACAGCCTGATGGTGATCGCGCAGCCCACGGACGACTTCACCGTGACCGAGGGCGACGGGCGCGTCTTTGTCGGCACCCCCATGGCGCGGGCTGAGGTCCGCCTGCGCGACGGGCATGTCCGCTTCCTGGACGGCAAAGGCGAGGTGCTGCTGGACGAGGCGGCGCGCGGAGCGTTCCAGCCCGTCAGCATCGAGGGCGAGGATTTCGTCGCGATCCGCCAGCAGTTCAATCGCGGCACGGACGAGGGGTTCTACGGGCTGGGCCAGCACCAGAACGGGCAGATGAACTATAACGGCGAAGACGTCGAGCTTGCCCAGCACAACATGGATATCGCGGTGCCGTTCCTGGTGTCGACGCGGGGCTATGGCCTGCTGTGGGACAACGAATCCATCACCCGTTTCGGCGACCCGCGTGCGCCGCGCCTGGTGGGAGCAGTGGGCGAGGAAGCGGGCCTGAAGGTCACCACCGGCGGCGCGCCGGGCTGGCAGGCGGATTATTACCTGGGGGATGATCTGGCGGTCAGCCAGGTGGAACCCACGATCAACTACCAGTTCATCCGCGACCAGGCGAAATGGCCCGAGGCGGCGAAGGCGGGCACCATCGCCACGCCCGAAAGCGGGCAGAACACCGCGGGCGTTTCGGCGCAGGAGCAGAAAGTGGTGTGGACCGGCACCGTCCAGCCCGAGACCACCGGCACGCACAAGTTCCGGCTCTATTCGTCGAGCTATGTCAGGGTCTTTGCCGATGGCAAGGAAGTGCTGAACCGCTGGCGGCAGAACTGGAACCCCTGGTTCCACAATTTCGACCTGCCGATGACGGCGGGCCAGCCGGTCGAGCTGCGGATCGAGTGGGAGCCGAACCAGGGCTATATCGCGCTCTACGGCAGCGATCCGCTGCCCGACGAGGACCGCCATTCGCTGTGGCTGTCGTCCGAGGTCGGCCAGGGCATCGATTATTATTTCGTCGCGGGGGGCGGCACGATCGACGGGGCCATCGCGGGCTATCGCGCGCTGACGGGCAAGGCGGCGATGTTGCCGAAATGGGCCTATGGCTTCTGGCAGAGCCGCCAGCGTTACGACACGCAGGACCAGCTGCTGGACGTGCTGGGCGAATATCGGCGGCGGCAGATCCCAATCGACAATATCGTGCTCGACTGGCGGTACTGGGAGGATCCCAAGTGGGGCACCCATGAATTCGACGCCTCGCGCTTTGCCGATCCCGACGCAATGGTGGACCGGGTGCACGCCGAGGACGCGCATGTCATGATCTCGGTCTGGCCCAAGTTCTATCCGGACACCGCCAACGGGCAGGAGCTGGACGCGCAGGGCTTCCTCTATCGCCGTCCGCTCGAGGCGGGGCAGAAGGACTGGGTGGGGCCGGGCTATGCCAACACCTTCTACAATCCCTATACCAAGCAAGCGCGCGACCTGTACTTCAGGCAGATCGACGAGGCGCTGGTGTCCAAGGGTTTCGATGCGTGGTGGCTGGATGCGGTGGAGCCGGACTGGCATTCCAACCTCTCGATCGAGGAGCGCAAGTACCAGATGGGGCCGACCGCGCGCGGACCCGGTGCGGCGGTGTTCAATTCCTATCCGCTGATCCACGCGCTGGGCTTTGCCGAGAACCTGCGCAAGGTGCAGCCCGACCGGCGGCCCTTCATCCTGACGCGGTCAGGTTTCGGCGGCATCCAGCGGGCCAGTTCGGCGCTGTGGTCGGGCGATGTCGCGGCACGCTGGGACGACCTGCGCGACCAGATCTCGGCGGGCGTGAACCTGTCGATGTCGGGCATTCCCAACTGGACGCACGACATCGGCGGCTTTTCGGTCGAGGACCGCTATACGAAGCAGGAGCCCGCGCACCAGGCGGAATGGCGCGAGCTGAACCTGCGCTGGTTCCAGTTCGGCCAGTGGACCCCGCTGTTCCGCAGCCACGGTGAGTTTCCCTACCGTGAGGTCTATGAGCTCGCGAAGGACGACCGCGCGATGTACGACGCGATGGTCGGATCGCTGAACGAACGCTACCGGCTAATGCCCTATATCTACTCGGTCGCGGCGGACACGTACTGGCGCGACGGCACGATCATGCGCGGGCTGGCGATGGATTTCGTCGACGATCCGCGGGTGTGGGACATCGACGACGAATACATGTTCGGCGGCGCGTTCCTGGTCGCCCCCGTCACCGCGTTCCAGGCGCGGGAGCGCGAGGTGTATCTTCCCGCGGGCGCGGACTGGTACGACTGGCGCACGGGCGCGTTCCATCGCGGCGGGCAGGCGATAACCGCCGATGCCGCGCGCAAGAGCATCCCGGTGTTCGTGCGCGCCGGGTCGATCGTTCCCACCGGCCCCGCGATTCAGCACACGGGCGAGCAGCCCGGCGGGCCGGTCGTGCTCCACGTCTTCACCGGCGCGGACGGCCAGTTCGTGTGGCACCAGGACGAAGGCACGACCCGCGCGTTCGAGCGCGGCGAACGCTCGGAAATCCCGCTAACATGGGACGAGGCAAGCGGCACGCTGACCATCGGCGGGCGCGACGGTGAATTCGATGGCATGGCCAAAAGCCGCGCGGTATCGGTGCGCTTCTACGGTCCGGGCCGGGCAAGCGCGCCGGACTTTACCGAGAACGAGGAATACAGCCTGACCTATGACGGGTCGCCGACGATGGTTCGGCGCAGGTGATGGGCAAGGGGCGAACGACGAAAAACGGGGAGTGGATAGCGTGAAGACAAAGGTGGGCTTGAAAACCAGGGCAATGCTGCTGGCAGCGGCAATGACGATGGCGGTGCCGGGCGCGGCGTGGCAGCCGGTACAGGCGCAGGAAGCGGATCCGGCGAACTGGCCGCAGGTGTCCAGCCCCGCGGCGATGATCGACCCCGCGAACGAGGCGATGATTACCGAGCTGATGGCGCGCATGAGCCTTGAGGAGAAGGTCGGCCAGATGATCCAGGCCGACATCGCCTCCATCGTGCCGGAAGACCTGCGCCGCTATCCGCTCGGCTCGGTGCTGGCGGGCGGCAGTTCGGCGCCGCTGGGCAAGCCCGACCGCTCGCCGGGCCGCGACTGGGCCGATACGGCGACCGCGTTCGAAAGGGTGGCGATGGAGGAGCGGGCCGGCCATGTCGCGATCCCGCTGCTGTTCGGCGTCGACGCTGTGCACGGCAACAACAATATCGTGGGCGCCACGCTGTTTCCGCATAACATCGGGCTGGGCGCGGCGCGCGATCCCGGGCTGATCCGCCGCATCGGCCTTGCCACCGCGCGCGAGGCTGCGGCCGCGGGCGTCAATTGGACCTTTGCCCCCACCGTCGCGGTGCCGCAGGACGACCGCTGGGGCCGCACCTATGAAGGTTATTCCGAGGATCCCGCCGTCGTGCGCGCCTATGCGGGCGAGATGACGCTGGGCCTGCAGGGCGAACCAGGCAAGGGCACGATCCAGGACGGGCATATCGCGGGCAGCGCCAAGCATTTCCTGGGCGATGGCGGCACCACCGGCGGCATCGACCAGGGCGAAAATGCCGCGACCGAGCAGGAGCTGGTCGCCATCCACGCCGCGGGCTATCCCCCCGCGATCGAGGCGGGAATCATGTCGATCATGGCCTCGTTCAATTCGTGGCATGGCCGCAAGATGCACGGCAACGAATCGCTGCTGACCGACGTGCTCAAGGACCGGATGGGCTTCGACGGGTTCGTCGTCGGCGACTGGAACGGCCATGCGCAGGTGGAAGGGTGCACCGCCACCGATTGCCCGCAGACCTTCATCGCCGGGCTGGACATGGCGATGGCGCCCGACAGCTGGAAGGGCCTGTTCGACAGCACTGTCGCCCATGTGCGCGCGGGCACGATCCCGATGGAGCGGGTGGACGACGCGGTGCGCCGTATCCTGCGGATCAAGGCGGAACTGGGGCTGTTCGACCCGGACCGTCCGTGGACCAACCGCGCGGGCGTGATCGGATCGGGCGAACACCGCGCCATCGCGCGCGA
>JAPYSD010000221.1 GCA_029936705.1 Croceicoccus sp.
CTCCAGAACCGACCCTTCCTGGAAGCTCGCATCAGCGAATTCGAACGTGACCTTGATCAGGCAAAGACTGACATCGCAAACTATGAATCGCTTCTCAGCCGGATCGATAGGTTCCTTGCCGCAACCTCCCAAAGCGAGGGACTATTCGCACTCGACCTTGCCGTTCGAGATGCATCGCAAGCCAAGCTTTCAACACAAGACAATATCCGGGATCTCGAAGAAAAACGTGATCCATCCATTCGCCAACGGATGCAGGATCTTGAGTCCGATGTCCGCGACTTCCGCGAGCAACAAGCCGACGACGAACGCAATCTTCGGATAGTCCAGCGTGAGTTGGACTTGCTCGAACACCAACTCAACAATTCCGAAACCGGCGTCACCACGCAATCTGAAGAGGCGAGGGTGGCCTTCACCGGAGTCGACCAGCTTGGTCAAGACGAGCGTGACGTAAACCTTCGCGACTATCGCTATTTCAAAAACGAATTCAAAGACGATCCTGCAGTCCGCAACAAGGCTCGATCAGAAGCCGCGCGCGCGGAAGGCGAAGCGAAACGCCTCGAAGGCGCAGCTCCTGAGCAGGCTTTCCACTATGCGCAGCAATACGAAGTTCCAGGATGGAACAAGAATTTCACGCATCAGCAAGCCCTCGAATGGCTCGAAACCAGCCGCAATGCGGTCGAGAACAATCATCTCACCCACTATCGTGAAAAGGTCGAAAACGCCCGCATCGCGATGGAGGACTCACTCCGGTCAGATCTGCTAATCAAGCTCTATGATCGCATCCAGAACGCTCGCGGACAAATCAACGCGCTCAGCCGTCACCTTAAAACCAAGAAATTTCACGACGAGCACTACGAGTTCTCGGTGAATGCCAATCCCGCATATAACGACATCATCCAGGTCGCCCTGCAGATCAGGGAGAATCCAACAAACGTCTCGACACTCTTCTCCGCTAGTGCCGATCTCGAGGGCGAGATCGCACGCGGCGTATCGCGTATCCGCACATTGCTCGAATCCGGCGAAGATATCTCAGAAATCAGCGACTATCGAAATTACCTGCAATTCGAACTCGTCACCCGCGACAGGAACGGGCAGATCGTCTCCAAATATTCCGAGCGCAAGGGCACCGGTTCCGGAGGTGAGAAACAGGTTCCATTCTATCTCGCAATATCATCGGCCGTTTCGAGCGCCTGCCACCACCGAGAGGCCCAGCGCAGAAATCTCGGTCTTGGCTTCGTGATTTTTGACGAGGCCTTCAACAAGCTCGACGGTGCGAACACCAACTCCTGCCTTGCCCTCATGAATGAATTCAATCTCCAGACCATCGTCTCGGCGCCCGTTGAAAAGCAGGTCGCCTTTAACGAGCACATGGAAACCATGATCTTCGTCAATCGCATCGGAACCGTTTGCCAAATCGATGTAGAATATCCGACAGAAGCTGGCAGAGAGATGTTCCGGCAAGCAAACCCTGGCAATGAGCCCATCGACCTCTTCATCGAACGTAATCGCGCAGATATAGCTGATGCGGCCGAATGATTTCCCGGCAAATCCCGGCACAAAGTTGCTTGAAAAGCTCGCTCGAAAACACGACCGGGCAAAAGCCGGTGCGCCAGCTGCAAGCGTTCTCGTTTCCTTCGATGATAGTGCCACCAGCTCGGATCTGCACACCGCTGAGAGGCTGTTGATCGAGGGAGAAAAACAAGGGGCCATCTCCCTCGATCGTCCCAAACATACCCCGCACATCATCAAACGCATCCGGCTGGTCGATCCAGACAAGCTCGCGGCCTATCTGGGGCGACAAATGGCCGCCCATAAGGCCGACACCATTCTGGAGAAAATTGCCCCGCTCCTCTCTACAGCTGCCGGCTGGATCGAAGATGAAGTTGAAGGGGCCCTGGGTAAGTGGAGCCGGGGCGAAAGAGCCTTTCGCATAGCTGCTGACGAGCACGACAAGATCGACGATCTCATCAGGCTTTTGATCGCAATCGACAACGGCGTCGACGGACGTGATATTCGGACCTTCAGCACAGCCGCGGGCGTAGACAGCAAGGCTTTCGAACGCCACCGCGGGAGCATCGTACAGATCGCAAAGCGGTCCTTCGGTTGGGATCATGCCACGCCTAACGAGGTCCTTGATCGACTGGGCTTCAGGCCATTCTTCCAGCTCGTCCAGTTCACTGGCCCGATTGCCATTCCGTCTATGTCTCTGGATGCGACCTACACCAGGCCTTCAATAGGAATTCCTCCGGATGCGGCTGGCGCAATCAGCCTCACAGGATTCGTTCGTTCGATCCTCACAATTGAGAACCTTGCGTCATTCAACCGGCACTGCCGGGAAATCGACGATCCCGAATGCCTCGTTCTTTACACTGGCGGCTTTCCGGCAAGGCCCGTCCTCAATTTCCTTCACGCTGCGACGCGTCAGGCTCCCAACGCCCAAATCTTTCACTGGGGCGACATCGACGTCGGGGGCATCCGCATATTTCGGAACATCGAGGAACGATTGCAGCGTCCTATCCAGCCGCATTTAATGGACCGATCCAAAGCTGAGACGTACGGGATCAGGGCAAAGCGAGCCAAAGGGCTCGAAAGCATCGCGACTAGCGAAAGCGGTGCTTCCGACCTTGCCTTATTTCTATCGGGCGAAGACCCCTTTCATCTCGAACAGGAAAATGTCAGCCCAGCAAAAGCCCCCTAGTCCATCTCAGATCCATATCCCAATTACGGCCGGGCTTTCATGAAGATATTTGCAAAAGGCCCGTTTGGAGCGCCCCTCGGCTGTTGCCAAATTGCATCGAAAAATTGAAATCATATCGTTCCTTCTGGAATCGACAGAAGTTGCGGCAACCAATTTATTTGATATTATTCCGAGCTTTGCGGTCACTCGAATACTTTAGTTAAGTTACCAGACGCCACCGTCTATCATATTGCTGTAATTTCTAGCATAGCTAATATTAATCTGCAGGTCGCAGACTCCGGCTTATGTGAAGGGGGAAGTATCGTGCAGATAAAGATTTTAACAATTGCGCTTTTGTCGACAGCCGTATCGTCTCAGGCGCTGGCGCGAGATGGTAGCTTTTACATTGGCGTCGATGGCGGCGCCATGCTCGTTGAGAACATGAATGTCGAACCCGTCGATGCTACTGATGATAGTGACGATGCGGAGCTCATGTGGGACTATGGCTACGATTTAGATATTGTGGCCGGCTATGACTTTGGCGCGTTCAGACTCGAAGCAGAGGCCGCATACAAGCGGGCGGGCGATGATGGCATAGACACCGGCGATGGAGATTCCTCCGAGGACAGTGAAATCAATCTCAACGTTGAGTCCTTGAGCTTCATGGTCAACGGACTCATCGAATTCGGCGATGATGATGGTTTTCAGGCCTTCGCTGGCGGCGGCGCCGGTGTTGCACGAACAGACTTGGACGGCGACACGGCAGACCCCGCGGTAGGCAGATATCGAGATTCGGGATTTGCTTGGCAACTGATTGCGGGAGTTAGGGCGCCGCTTTCTGACAATTGGGATGTTGGACTGAAGTACCGCTTCTACAATCATCATAACATCGAATTCTCAGAAACCTTCGACGACGAAGTCGTCGATTACGAAGCGGACATGCGTTCTCACTCTCTTCTCGGTACGCTGACCTACAACTTCTGGTCTCCTGCTGCTGCTCCGCCACCTCCTCCACCACCTCCTCCACCGCCTCCGCCGGCGCCTCCGCCGCCTCCACCGCCGGCACCGGAAGTGGTCTGCAACACCGGCCCCTACATCGTGTTCTTCGATTGGGATGCGTCGGAGATCACGCCTGAAGCGGCCAGCATCCTGGATAGCGCGATTGCGTCCTATGCCGACTGCAACTCGGTGCCAATCATGGTCGCTGGCTACACAGACACTTCGGGATCGAAGACTTACAACGTGGGCCTTTCGGAACGGCGCGCGGAATCGGTTCGTTCGTACCTTACGGCTCGAGCGATCCCCGAAATGGCGATCTCCACCGAAGGCTTTGGCGAAGAGAACCCCCGTGTTCCGACCGCCGATGGCGTCCGCGAGCTCCAGAATCGCCGGGTGGAAATCACTTACGGTCCGGGGTCGGGCATGTAGAACACTCGTAAGGGGGCAGACGAGAAGGGGCCGGATTTCTCCGGCCCCTTTTTCGTATGATCAACAACAAGATTGGATCATGGTGACGCGGAGGTTGTGACTAAATCAACTCAGGGGAAACGCCCTAAAAGGATTCTCCTCCGCGTCTGGCTAACAATACCGCATTAGCAGATAATGAAACAGCTAAAATAAGCGAGATACAAGGTTCATATTGGTCGGACAGAAAACTCACCATTGGCAATAGATTAAAACAATTGCCCTTTATATATCTGACCCTCTGTGACGACAGCAACGTCTTGTCCTGAGTTCAGTAACGAGCCTTCCTCATAGACAGGAAATAAGGATACCCCCCCGTGGGGAGGAAAATGGGCTGCCGGAGCATCGCTCCGGCAGCCTTTTCTTCGCGCATCAGCCAGGAGCAGAGCCATATGACCATCAAGAAACGTACCCATGCAGAACTGACCATCTGGAGCGGCAATCCCCGCCCAGCCGCCTCGGAAGAGGCTCGCGCGGAGATGAAGGCAAGCCTTCTCAACGTCGGCCAGCTCATGCCCATCATTACCCGTCCGACGGCAGCCGGCGCAGAAGTGATTGCCGGCCAGAACCGCTTCATCAACATCGGTGAACTGATCGCCTCAGGCGACTGGCCCGCAGACCGCGCCATCATCGTCGACGAACGCAAGATGGATGACGCTACCGCGCTCGAGATCGCAACGAGCGAGAACATCTCCATCTCGATGCATCCCATGCACCAGTTCGAGGCTTTCTCGCGCCTGATCGAAATGGGACGCACCATCACTGACATCGCCAATGGCTACGGCGTCAGCACCCGGATCGTCGAACAGCGGCTCTCCTATGCGAAGCTGGAGGACGGCGCCCGCACTCTCGTGAAGGACAACGAGCGTGACCTCGACTGGGCCAGCGCCATGACCATGGCATCGCCGGCAGAGCAGAAGCAGATCCTCGACGAGATCAATGCAGAGCCGCGCCGCTATCGCTCCGCGCATGAGGTCCGCTCGCGCCTGCAGGACCAGCTGGTCTCGCTCGAGCTCGCCCTTTTCAATCCCGATGATGTCGAGGAAGAGACAGTCCGCCGCGATCTCTTCGATCCCGCCGATCGGCGCTACATGAAGCAGAGCGACTTCATCCCGCTGCAGGACGCTGCCCTGAAAGCCAAGGTCGAAGAACGGCAGGGCGAGGGCTGGGCCGAAGTCAAGGTCCTGAACGAGCGCGACTATGATCCCTATCGCTACAACAACGGCGTGACCGACAAGGCGAAGGCCATGGTGGTCTTCGTGCGCTACCCCACGGGCGAGATCGTCGAGCATGCCGGCGTTGCGCTGCGCCATGAGGAGCGCGTCAACGACATCGACGAGACCGATGCCGATGCTGCTTCGGCAATTTTCGGCGACGACAGCGCGATCGAAGACGGTGTGCGCGACCAGATCAACGCAACCGAAACCGAGCTGAAGGACGAATATGTCGAAAGCCCCAAGACTCTTCGGCAACTCGAAGCTGAGCGTGCCGCTGTCATCCAGAAGATCATCCTGCAGGATTCCAAGCTCGCAATGGTCACCACCATCGCTGGCCTGATCGGCAATTCCGCAGCGCGCCCCCTCTCGGCGACCAAGTCCTACTCGGATCTGTCGTCGCTCGACGAGAACGGCATCGCTCGCACCGTCATCGAGACGAAGAACGAAGCCGTCGCAGCCATCTTCAAGAACCGGGGTGTGGACGTCACCAGTCCTTACAAGGACCTCATGACGCAGCTCGCCTCGCTGTCCGACGACGAACTCATGCTCGTCTTCCAGACGGAACTCGCCCGCACGATCAGCTCGAACCTCTACAAGATCACGCCGCTCTACGAGAACCTGATCGAAATCAGCGGAACGAGCTCGGCCGATCACTGGTCGATCAACCGTGCCTTCCTCGGCACGCTGACGACCGGAGCGCTCAAGGGCCTGGGCAACCAGATCCTGCCCGAACGCCTCAAGGTCAAGCTCGGGAAGAGCAAGAACGACATGATCGAGACGATCGCGCAAATCGCTGATGACGCCCGGCAGGGCGGGGGCCGACTGGCGGCCGACGAACGTGCGCAGGTCACCAGCTGGGCGCCCGGCCTGCTGGCAACGAGCGCAGCCAACGACGACCCCGACAACCCCTTCGCGGCCGCCAACGACACCGGCGACGACGACAGCGCAGACGGCGCGGCGATCTTCGCCTGAGGCATTAGGGACGCGCCCCCTGCGGGCGCGTCCTCGTCCTGAACTCTCCCTGACAGCCATGGCTGTTAG
>JAPYSD010000748.1 GCA_029936705.1 Croceicoccus sp.
GACGATCAGCGTATAAAGGCCGTCCTGCGGGTTGAGCTGGTCGGCCACCGATGCCGATCGCATCGAGACGCCCGCGATCATCCAGCCTGCCTCACCCGCGGCGAGGCAGGCGTCGGTATAGGCCGCCTGGTGCGCGCGGTGGAATGCGCCGATGCCGAAATGCACGATCCCGCACGGCTGGCCGCGGTCATATTCCGGGCGCGCCAATTGCGCGGGCAATTGCCCGAGTGTTTCTGCCGAAAGCCTCACAGCCGGTACGCCTCCTTCGCGAAATCATAGGCGAGGCTGTGCGCCAGTTCGGCGGCCTCCCATTCCTCAAGCCGATGTTCGGCGACCAGTTCGGCCAGAAAGCCGCAATCGATCCGCCGGGCCAGGTCGTGCCGCGCCGGGATCGACAGGAACGCGCGCGTATCGTCGTTGAAGCCGACCGTGTTATAGAAACCGGCGGTCTCCGTCACCATCCGGCGATAGCGGCGCATCCCTTCGGGGCTGTCGTGGAACCACCACGCCGGGCCCAGCTTCAGCGCCGGGTAGTGCCCCGCCAGCGGCGCGAGTTCGCGGGCATAGGTGCTTTCGTCCAGCGTGAAGACGATCACCGACAGGCGCGGGTCGTTGCCGTGCCGCGCCAGCAGCGGCTGCAAGGCGCGCACATATTCGGTGCGGACCGGGATGTCGGCGCCCTTGTCGCGGCCGAAGCGTTCGAACAGCGCGGGGTTATGGTTGCGGAAGGATCCGGGGTGGATCTGCATCACCAGCCCGTCCTCCAGGCTCATCCCCGCCATTTCGGTCAGCATCTGCGCGCGGAACAGCTCGGCATCGGCGGGGTCGACATTGTCGCCCTGCACGCGCTGGAACAGCGCTTCGCATTCGAACGGCGACAGGTCGGCGGTGGCCGCGGTCGGGTGGCCGTGATCGGTCGAGGTCGCGCCCATTTCGCGGAAGAAATCGCGGCGCTGCCGGTGCGCGGCCAGATAGCCCTGCCACGACTGGCAGTCTTCGCCGGTCAGCTCGGCCAGGCGGCCGAGGTTGGCGCGGAACCCTTCGAACTCCGGGTCGATGACCGGATCGGGGCGATAGGCGGTGATGACGCGGCCGTTCCAGTCGCTATCGCGGATCGCCTGGTGATGCTCCAGCGTGTCGAGCGGGTTCTCCGTCGTCGCGATCACCTCGATGTTGAAGCGGTCGAACAGGGCGCGCGGGCGAAATTCGTCGCGCTGCAGGGCATCGGTGATGCGGTCGAAATACAGGTCCGCGCTTTCGGCGGACAGCAGCACGTCCAGCCCGAACACCTCGCTGAACACCC
>JAPYSD010000749.1 GCA_029936705.1 Croceicoccus sp.
TGGGCAAGATCCTGGATATGAGCCATGGCGAGAATGCTTCCGGAAGGGCAGGTGCGGACTACCCTAGGCCCTAGAGGTAAATTTGCGTTTAAGCCTGCCCGGCAGATCGTGACCGGCATTTGGCCCATGGCGCAACTGGGGGGGGGCACTTCGATCGCGCAAGCGGTAAGCCGATCAGACAGGTTCGAACGTCGGCGGCTCGACTGTCAATTCGCTCCCCGGAACCGGCTCGGCTCGATGCCTAGGCGGCGCGCCTTGTAATAGAACGTCTTGCGCGGGAGTCCGAGGCGTTCGATCGCCTCGACCACATTGCCATCCGTCGCCACCAGTGCCGCAACGATCTGCTCGCGCTCGAATTCGTCCACCCTTGTCGCCAGGCTGCCTTGCTCGGACGGCGAAGGGGTTTCTTCCTCGAGGCCGAGCGTGAGCCTTTCCGCATAGGCCTCCAGTTCGCGAATATTGCCCGGCCAGCGGTATGCCATTGCCCAATCAAGGACCGCGCGGCCGGGACGAAAGACGCTTCGGGCGTGCGAGCGCGCGCTCTGTTCGAGGAAATGGGCCAGCAATAGCGGGATATCCTCGCGCCGTTCGCGCAGCGGCGGAAGCGTTATCGTCATCCCGGAAATGCGGTGGACGAGTGCCGGGTCCAGCCGGGCCCAATCGTCACCGGCGGTCACGGTCGCCACGATCCGGCAGCTGATCGGCCGGGCCTGCCCGCGGTCGAGGTCGCCGATCAGCCGTCGCTCCGCGAATTCCGCCAGTCGCGATTGCAGCAGGGGGCTCGCGCGGTGCAGATTGTCGATCAGCAAGGTGCCGCCCTCTGCCCCCGCGACCGGACCGGTGGGAGCGAACAGCGCGTCCAGCACCATCGCATCGGTCATCGCGGCGCATGGCAAGACGACGAGCTTGCGCGCGGATTTCGCGCTGTGGTGCAAGGTTCGTGCTGCCAGTTCCTTGCCGGTCCCGCTCTCCCCATCGATCAGCAGGTCGAGCGGCGTTCTGGCCAGCGCGGCAAGCGTATTGCGAAGCTGCTCGATCGCCGGGGTCCGACCGATGATCGGCGAGTCCAGCGCGCCTTCAGCGGCTTTCGCGCGCAGCATCCGGTTCTCGATCGTCAGGCGGCGCTTGTCCGCCGCCCTGCCCACCGCCCGGGTCAGCTCGTCGGGATCGAACGGCTTGGCAAGGAAGTCCCAGGCACCCGTTTTCAGCGCGGCGACGGCCATGGCGATGTCACCGTGCCCCGTCAGCAGGATAACCGGCAGTTCGGGATCCACTTTCTGCAACTCGCCCAGCAGTTCGACGC
>JAPYSD010000222.1 GCA_029936705.1 Croceicoccus sp.
CGGCAACAGCGCGGCGGCGGCGCGGGTGATGCCGTATTCGTCGCGCATGCCGGGAATGACGAAGCCCAGCGTGGCCGGTTTCATCGTGTCGATCACCAGCGCCAGCACCAGCACCGCCAGTACCGCAGCGTGCGACCGGTTCAGCGGCGTATCGTCCGCCGCTTCATAGCTGGTGCCCGCGCCCGCGCCGTGGGCGGGCCGCCGCCGGGGCAGCGCACCGATAATCGCCAGCGGCACGCCGATGCCGATCAGCACCATGCCCAGCTGCATCCAGCCGTCCATGCCCGCGTCCATCGGCATCCCGTGCAGCCGGTTGCCCATGCGGTGCGCCATCGCCAGCATCGGCAGGTGCAGCGCGACGCCCGCCGCGATCGCGGTGCAGCCCGCCCAGAACAGCGGCCAGCGCGGTCCGATGATCGAATTGCGCGAAAACCCGGCCAAGATCGATACTCCCTGGGGGCCAAGGCCCGGTGCAGGCGGCGCCCGCGGCGCTTTCTAGTGCGGGAATGGCATGTTGTCGCGGCGCCGCATCCCTAGCCGGCGAGTTGTTCGTCCAGAAAATGCGCGACATCGTCCAGCGCGACGTCCTTGGCCAGCCATGCCTGTCCGATGCCGCGCATCAGCAGGAAGGGCAGCGTGCCAGCGTCCATCTTCTTGTCGTGCAGCATGTGACCCGCCAGCGCCTGCCCGTCGCAGGCCAGGTTCAGCTCCGTGATGTCGGCGCGCATGTCCATGGCGCGGAAATGGGCAGCGATGCGCTCTGCATCCTGTCCGTGCATCTCGCCCCGCCGGACCGAGTAGCGCGCGGCCAGCACCATGCCCATAGCCACAGCCTCGCCGTGGAGCAGGGTGCCGTCATAGCCGCACTCCGCCTCGAGCGCGTGGCCGAAGGTATGGCCCAGGTTGAGCAGCGCGCGGGTGCCGGTCGTCTCGCGCTCGTCCGCAGCGACGACGCGGGCCTTCGCCTCGACCGAGCGGCGGACGGCTTCCTTGCGCAGCGCTTCGCCGCCTGCCAGCAGGGCCGCGCCGTTCGCTTCGCACCAGGCGAAGAAGTCGGGGTCGTCGATCAGGCCGTATTTCACCACCTCGGCATAGCCGGCGCGCAATTCGCGCGGGGGCAGCGTGGCCAGCGCGCCGATATCGGCCAGCACCAGCGCGGGCTGGTGAAACGCGCCGATCAGGTTCTTGCCCGCGCGCGTGTTGATCGCGGTCTTGCCGCCGACGCTGGAATCGACCTGCGCCAGCAGGGTGGTGGGCACCTGGATGAAGCCGCAGCCGCGCTTGAGGATCGCGGCGGCGAACCCCGTCAGGTCGCCGATCACCCCGCCGCCCAGCGCGATGACATGGTCGCCGCGGTCGACGCCCTCTGCCAGCAGGAAGTCGCACAATTCTTCCAGATGCGCCCAGTTCTTCGTCGCCTCGCCCGCGGGCAGGACCAGCCAGCGCGCCTGCTTGCCCGCCGCGGCGAGCGAGGCGGTGATCGCGTCGCGCCACAGCGGAGCGACATGCGCGTCGGTGACGATGGGCACGGCAGGCTTGCGCAGCAGCGGTCCGCACTGGTTCGCGATGTCGGCCAGAAGGCCGCTGCCGACGCGCACGTCATAGCTGCGCCCGGCGAGCCGGACGGGAACGGTGGAAAAAGTCATGCCAGATATTCCTGAAGCGCGGCGATGATGCGCGCGACGCCATTCGATTGCGGACCCGTGTCGCTGATGACGCGGATCGGCGCCTGCGCATAGGCGGGGCCGCGTTTTTCCATCAGATCGCCCAGCACGTCGCGCGGGTTCCTGCCGGTCAGCAGCGGGCGCGTGCTCTTGCGGCTGACGCGCGCGACCAGCGTGTCGAGATCGGCATGCAGCCACACCGCGATGGCGCGGTCCAGGATCAGGGCGCGGGTCCCCTCGTCCGCGAAGGCGCCGCCGCCGGTCGCGATCACGGCGGGGCGGCCCGCGTTCTCCTCGATCAGGCGGGCGATCACGCGGCGTTCGCCGTCGCGGAAATAATCCTCGCCAAAGCGGTCGAAAATCTCGGGAATGCTCATCTGCGCGGCCTTCACCACCTCGTCGTCGGCATCGACGAAGGGAGTGCCCAGGCACTGCGACAGGCGCTTGCCCACGGTGGACTTGCCCACGCCCATCAGGCCCACCATCACCACCGGACGATCGAGGCGCGCGGTCAGCTGCGCCAGCGCCGCCGCGTCGGGCAGGGCGGGGGCGGGGCCTGTGCTGTGGTCAATCGGCGGTGAATTGCGGGCCTGGGACATTGAGCAATGCCTATAGTTGGGCTAACCGGTCATGCAAGCGCGCGCCGCTGGGCCCCTTGCAATCGGGGATCGGGCGGCAGGACCGTATCAAGCGCGCAGAGCAGGTGATGGTGAGTACGATTTCCCGCAAAACTTCGAAGTCCTGGGTCTGGCTTGTGGCGGCGCTGCTGGCGGCGGTCGTCCTTTATGCGTGGATCGACGGCGGATACCGCGACGTTCGCGTGATCGAGCAGCCGCTGGATCCCGTGACCGCCAATGGCGGGGACGCGGCATGAAACTGCGCGCGCGGCTGATCGTCGCCGGGCTGCTGGCGGCCACGCCCGCCGCGGTGCTGATGGCGCAGGATTCGCCCGAATCGCTGCTGCCGCCGGGGTTCGACGATCCCGCGCCTGCACCCGCTCCGGCCCCCACGCCCGCGCCGCGCCCGGCGCCAGCGCCGACGCAGCGGTCCGCGCAGCCGCGCCCGTCCGCATCGGCGCCCGCGCCGACGCCTGCGCCTGCTCCGACGACCGGGGACGGGGTGTCGCGGCCGGTGGTACAGGACGTGCCCGATGCGCCTTCCGCGGCGGATCGGCAGCAATCGCGGGCGCAGGCTGCGCGCGACATGCTGGACCGCCTGCCTTCGCTGGAAGAGCTGGAGGCGATGGACCCGGACGAGCTGGACGAGCTGCTGGGCCTGAAGCCGACGTTCGACATTCCGCCCGCCGCGCGCCGTTCGGCCGGGCGTGTCGGCCTGCTCGACCGCGAGGAAGGCGGGCTGGGCGTGAACGCGGTCGCGGCCACGCGCGCCTTGTTCGTGCGCAATGTCCTGCGCGGGACGCGCGGGCCGCTGGTGTCGCGCTGGGGCCATATCGCGCTGCGCCGCGCGCTGGCCAGCCGGATGGCGCCGCCCGCGGGCATGGACGGGGTGGAATTCGCCGCGCTGCGCGCCGCGCTGCTGAACCGGCTGGGCGAGCCGGTGGTCGCCCGCGCGCTGGTGCAGGAAGTCGACACCGCCGATTATTCGCAGCCGCTGATCACCGCGGCCTATGACGCCTATCTGGGCACCGGCGATTTCACCGGTGCCTGCCCGATGCTGCGCCTGCACGGCCCGACGCGCGACGACGACCAGTGGAAGCTGTGGCGCGCGATCTGCTCGACCTATTCGGGCGAGGGCGGCGGGATGGACCGGATCGAGCGCGCGGTGCGGCGCGGCGGCGAGGGCCGCTTCGACGCGCTGCTGGCGCAGAAATACGCAGGCGCGGTCGGGCGGCAGCGGCGCGCGGTCACGTTGGAATGGGACGAGGTCGACCAGCTGACGCCGTGGCGCTATGCGCTGGCAACCGCTACCGGCGCCAAGGTGCCCGAGGGGCTGCGCGCGGCGGGCGGGCCGCAATACGGCCTGCTGGCGGCGCTGTCGCCTTCGGTCGATATCGTAACCCGCGCGGCGGCGTCCGATCTTGCCGCGCAGCGCGGCATCTTTTCCAGCGCCGCGATGGTCGACCTCTATTCGCAGATCTACGACGATACCGAGCTGTCGGGCGACCAGGCGGCGCGCGCCTCGCTGCTGCGCGAGGCCTATGTCGGCACGCCTGCCCAGCGGCTGGACGCGATGCAGGACATCTGGGGCGACGGCGAGGACCGCTATGCGCGGCAGGTGCTGACCGCCTATGCCGCCGCGCGCATGCCCGTGAATGCCGAGATGGCGGACGCGGCGGGCGACCTGATCGCGTCGATGCTGGCGGCGGGACTGGACCGCAACGCGCTGCGCTGGGCCAGCACGGTGCCGGTGGGCAGCGAAGGCTGGGCGCTGCTGGCGCTGGCCGCGCCGTCGCGCAATGCGCCGGTCGCGGAAGGGGACATCCGCAGCTTCATGGACAATGACGGCACGGGGCCGCGCTCGCGCATGCTGGTCGCGGGGCTGGCCGGGCTGGGCCGGATGACGCCCGCCAACGTCGACGAGCTTTCGGGCGACATGAACCTGGGCCTGTCGCGCCAGACCGCATGGACCCGCGCGATCGCGCAGGCGGGCGAGCGGCGCAACCCGGCGCTGGTCACCATGCTGGCCGCGCTGGGCATGCAGGGGTCGAGCTGGGCGAAGATGACGCCGCTGCACCTGTATCACATCGTGTCCGCGCTGCGGGCCGCCGGGCTCGAGGCCGAGGCGCGCATGATCGCGGCGGAAGCCGTCGCGCGGAGCTGACGGTGATGCGCGCATGAGCCGCGCGGAAATCCGGGAGTTCCTGGCCCACCTGGCGGCGGAGCGCGGGGCGGCGACCAATACGCTGGCCGCCTATGCCCGCGACCTCGACGCCGCGCGCGAGGCTGTGCCCGACCTGGTCCATGCATCGGGCGACGCGCTGGCCGGGCTGGGCGGCGAATGGGCGCACCTGGCCCCGTCCAGCCTGGCGCGGCGCTGTTCGGCGCTGCGGCAGTTCTATGGCTTCCTGGTGGACGAGGGAGTGCGCGAGGATGATCCTTCGGACGCATTGCCGCGCCCGCGTGCGCGCCGCCCGCTGCCGCGCCTGCTGACGCATGACCAGATCTGCGCGCTGTTCACCGCCGCCGAGGAGGAAGCGCATACCGGCAAGCCCGAGGCGGTGCGCATGCTCGCCCTGCTGGAACTGCTGTACGGATCGGGGCTGCGCGCGACCGAGCTGGTGTCGCTGCCGCTGAGCAGCGTACCGCGCGATGCGCCGCTGCTGACTCTGACGGGCAAGGGCGGCAAGCAGCGCATGGTGCCGGTATCGACCCGGGCGAAGCAGGCGCTGTCGGCATGGCTGGAGAAACGCGTCGTGCCCGCGAAGAGCGAGAATGGCGCGCGTTTCCTGTTCCCCTCGCGCACCGGGCATATCAGCCGGGTGCGGCTGTTCCAGTTGCTGCGCGCGCTGGCGGGCCGGGCGGGGATCGCGCCCGATGCTATCAGTCCGCACGTGCTGCGCCATGCGTTCGCCACCCACCTGCTGGAGGGCGGGGCGGACCTGCGCGTGCTGCAGACCCTGCTGGGCCATGCCGACATCTCGACCACGCAGATCTATACCCATGTCGATTCGGCGCGGCTGGTGGAACTGGTCAACCAGCGCCACCCGCTGGCGCGCGGGGGCCATTCGGCTGCGGGGCGTTAAGGGCCCTCTTGCCGTTTGGCCGATGTGCGGTTAGCGCTCCAGCCATGATTTCCTATCTCGAATTCGAAAAGCCGCTGGCCGAACTGGAGGCGCAGATCAAGGCGCTGCGCGATACGGCGGACAAGGACGATGTCGTCGACATCACGTCCGAAGTGTCGAAGCTGGAGGCGAAGGCCGCCAACCAGCGCGCGCAGATCTATCGCCAGCTGTCGCCGTGGCAGAAGACGCAGGTCGCCCGCCACCCGCAGCGCCCGCATTTCAGGGATTACGTCGCGCATCTGACCGACGATTTCATGGCGCTGGGCGGCGACCGCAGCTTTGCCGACGACCAGGCGATCCTGGGCGGTTTCGCCACGCTGAAGACTGGCCAGAAAGTGATGCTGATCGGCCATGAAAAGGGCCATGACGTGCAGTCGCGGCTGAAGCACAATTTCGGCATGGGCAAGCCCGAGGGCTACCGCAAGGCGGTGCGCCTGATGGAAATGGCGGGGCGCTTCGGCCTGCCGGTGGTGACGCTGGTCGATACCTCGGGCGCTTTCCCGGGGATCGAGGCGGAGGAACGCGGCCAGGCCGAGGCGATCGCCCGCGCGACGCAGGCCTGCCTGGACCTGCCGGTGCCGATGGTCGCGACCATCGTGGGCGAAGGCGGATCGGGCGGCGCGGTCGCGCTGGCCTCTGCCGAGCGGGTGATGATGCTGGAGCACGCGGTCTATTCGGTGATCAGCCCCGAGGGCTGCGCTTCGATCCTGTGGCGCACGGCGGAAAAGGCGCCCGACGCGGCGGAAGCGATGAAGGTCACCGCGCAGAACCTGAAGGATCTGGGCGTGATCGACCGCATCGTCCCCGAACCGCTGGGCGGCGCGCACCGCGATCCCGCCGCGGCGGCCGAGGCGCTGGGCCAGGCGATCGACGAGGAGCTGACCGCCCTGGCGGGCCAGGACGCGGCGCAGTTGCAGTCGCGCCGGGCGGAGCGGTTCCTGCAGATCGGTTCGCGCTTCTAGGCGCCTGTTGCCGGC
>JAPYSD010000750.1 GCA_029936705.1 Croceicoccus sp.
TGACGGGACAGGCCGGGCTGTATTTTTTCCGGTCGGATTCGGCGGCAGACGGTTACCGTGGCGGCAACAATGGTCTTCCCGATTTCATCATTTCCGGTTTCCCGTTCTGCATCGGGGCGACGCCAACCGCCGGACCGCCGCCTGCCTGCAATGTCAGCAACCGGTCGTTTCTGGGGCAGGACTATGCATATACGCTAAAGAACACCAGCTACGCCGCATTCGGACAAGTCGGCTACGCACTGACCGACACGCTGAAACTGACTGCCGGTGCGCGCCTCACGCGCGAGAAGGCGGAAATTCACCTGGCGGAAAACTTCGGCGACTACTTCGTGACCCTCGGCGTACCCCGCAATGTCAGCGATCAGAGTGTCGACGCCACGGACCTGAGCTACAAAGTTGGCGTCGATTGGCAGGCGACTCCCGATCTGCTGATCTACGGTTTCTACGGTGAAGGCTTTAAGGGGCCGGGCTTTTCGAACACCTCCCCATCACCCGGTGCAGATCTTTCGGTCAGGCCCGAAATCTCACGCGGCGGCGAGATCGGTATCAAGGGCCGCACGCTGGATGACATGGTGACTTTCAGTGCGTCTGCATTCTACACCAAGTTCTACGATCTGCAGGTTCAGTCATTCGTTCAGTCGCTTCGCACCTTCGTGCTGAGCAACGCCGCCACCGCTACGACCAAGGGCATCGACCTATCGGTCCAGGCCCGTCCTGCGGCCGGGCTCGAACTGAGCGCGTCGGTGGCCGTTCTCGATGCGAGTTTCAACGATTACCCCGGTGCGCAGTGCTATCCGACACAGACCACCGGCGGGTGCAACGCTGCAGTGAATTCCAGCGATCCCGCATTCGTCGGAACGTTCAACGCCGCTGGCTACGATGTACCGCTTTCGGCACCGTTCACCGCAACGCTTGGCGCGAATTACAAGGTGCCGGTCGGACCGTCGCTGGATGCCGACTTTGGCGTGGGTTACTATCACCGCTCCTCGCAATCGGCGGGTCTGGGAAAGCCTTTCAAGATCCCGTCCTGGGACACGATCGACCTGCGTGCGGGCGTGGCCGGCGACAACTGGACGCTCTCGCTGTTCTGCAAGAACTGCACGAACTCCATCCGTCCCATCTCGATCGGTTCGGACGGCGGTGATGCCAATCCGCTTGACGGACCTCCGGTGCTGACCCTGAGCCAGCGCTTCAACTTCGAATCGGTTCGTACCGCCGGACTGCGTGCCAGCTTCGAATTCTGAGAACCGGTCGCAGACCGTCATTACCCGTGACTGGCCGATCCCGGCATTCTTGCC
>JAPYSD010000751.1 GCA_029936705.1 Croceicoccus sp.
CGCCTGGATCACGCGCGAGATGACGGTGCGCGACCTGCTGGTGCATCGCAGCGGGCTGGGCCTGGGCGCGGGCGACCTGCTGTTCGTGCCGCGCAGCGACCTGAGCCGCGCCGACGTGGTCGAGCGGCTGGGCCATATCCCGCTCGCGAACGATTTTCGCGGCAGCTACGCCTATGACAACATCCTCTACATGGTCGCGGGCCGGCTGATCGAACGCGTCAGCGGGCAGAGCTGGGAGGATTTCACGACCCAGCGCATCCTGCGCCCCGCCGGCATGGCCCGCGCCACGGTCTTCAACGACCAGCGCGGCGACGAACGGCTGATCGCCGACCCGCATGCGCGTATCGACGGCCCGATCCGTGGCATGGGCACGATGGAGCGGCTGGACGATAAGCAGATCGTATCGCAGGTTGCCGCCCCCGCGGGCGGGGTCGCGGCCAGCGCCAACGACATGGCCCGCTGGATCGAGGCGCAGCTGGCGCACGGCGACCTGCCCGATACCGGCAGCGGCGACGCCCGCCTGTTCAGCGAAAAGCAGGCGCGCGAGATGTGGACGCCCGTGGTGCTGATGCCCGAACCCGGCTTCCCCGCCCCGCTCGACCAGACGGAGCCCCTGTTCAACACCTATGCGCTGGGCTGGAACGTGCGCGACTATCACGGCACGCGCCTCATCATGCATGGCGGCGGGGTCTATGGATCGATCACCCGGCTGATCCTGCTGCCCGAACAGAACGTCGGCATCTTCCTTGCGACCAACAGCGAGGAAGCGGGCCTGCTGACCGGTCTGCAGTTCGAGCTGATCGACCACTACCTGGGGATCGAGGGGAACGACTGGCCCGCCGCCTTCGGCAAGTACATCGACGATTATTTCGGCAATGCCGCCAAGGCGCTCGCCGCGCCCGGAGCGAAGCCCGCCGATGTCGGCCCCTCACGCCCGCTGTCGGCCTATGCGGGCCGCTATAACGACCCGTGGTTCGGCACCATCGACATTACCGAGCGGAACGGCGCGCTGAAGGTCGCCTATCCTCACTGGCAGGGGGTCACCGCCACGCTGGAGCACTGGCAATACGACACTTTCGTCACCCGCTATGACGAGGATGGGTTCGAGCCTGCCTATGTGACCTTCCAGCTCGATGCCGATGGCGCGGTCGACCGCATCACGATGAAGGCGGTATCGCCCGTGGCGGATTTCAGCTGGGATTACCGCGACCTACTGTTCACGCCGGTCGCGGACGAAAGCGCCGACTAGGGAGAGGGATGATGAAGCGAGCCGCCGGACATTTCATTGCCCTTGCCA
>JAPYSD010000223.1 GCA_029936705.1 Croceicoccus sp.
GATTAGTGCGCAGCGATCTGTTTCATGCGTCATTTGATGCATGGCTGTCGGTTTGAAACCTTATGCTGGGTGTAAACGGTTTACGATGGTTGCACGTCACTTCTGATAGATTTCGTCGATGTCGCAGCTATCGTTCTTGTCGAGAAAATAAATCACGTTGTCGTAGAGGATCGCGGGCTCAGAATACGCGTAGACGTAGCAGTACTTCGTTCGCACGAGGTATTCTGACCCGAAATCTCGCACGATATAGGTGTTCGAATCCTCGCGTTTGGCCCTGTAAATATCGGCGCCAACAGCACGCGCGAACTCTTCGAAAGCGCTGGCGTGCGCCGAAGCGAAAGGCATTGCTAGCGCGAGGCTTGCAAGGATAAGCTTCTTCATGGTTTCCCCTTGGTCGTGCTGTTCTTTGTCTGGTGACGGTAGAGCGGAAGCGCCGCGGCCGCTCAGGTGCGGGTTTCGACCGACTGATCGGCCTGCGCGTCGTCATTGTCCGTCCACAATGCCTTGTATCGCAGGTACCAGAGCAGCATCACGATGGTGCCCGCCGGGAGGTAGGAAATCCACGGAAGCAACGCGAAGCCTGCGCTGTCGCTCTTGCCCAGGCCGGCAACGATAAAAATGAGGACGAATGATGCGAGGCCGGTTTTCCAGGCACGGGGGAACGGCGGGTCTTTCTTGAAGAAGAAAAGGCCGACGATTGCGCTGGCCAGCGCGAAACCGAACATGGTGCCGATGAGAATGCCAGCAAAATATGCCATGGTGAGTCTTCCTAAAGTCTGATTGCCGTCTACTTTGAAGTCGTTGCGATTGGGTTAGCCAACCAGCGAGTGCCAGCCCTGCTCATCGAGGATCTCGATGGTGCCGATGTCCTTCGCTTTTTGCAGCTTGGATCCGGCGCCGGGACCAGCCACGAGGATGTCGGTCTTCTTCGATATCGATCCGGAAACCTTGGCGCCGAGCTTCTCGGCCTGCGCCTTTGCGCCTTCCCGGGTCATCGTCTCGAGGCTGCCGGTGAAGACAACGGTTTTCCCGGTTACAGGGGAATTGGTGACCACGACCTTTTGAAGGGCTGTGAGTTCGAGTTGATCGAAGAGCTCTTTGGCACGAAGCCGGTTGTCGACGTCCGAAAAGAAGTCGAGCAAGTTTCGGAGCACCACGGGGCCGATGTCGGGAATTGCGACGACTTCGGCGACGGCCTTCATGGCCGCTGCATCCGCGGCTTCGGGATCTGCACCCTTCCCCAAGGCCTGGTCATAGGTAGCAGACCGTACGATCTGCATGTTCTCGATCATGGCGAGAACAGCGTCTATGTCTCCCCACGCCCTAGCGACGGCCTTGGTAGCGGACCTGCCAAAATGCCGGATTCCGAGTGCATAGAGGGCGCGGTCGACAGTGGTGCGGCGTGCAGCCTCAATTGATTTGAGGAGCTTGTCCGTGCTGGCTTGCCCCCATCCCTCCCGAGAGATCAGACTGGGCCGGTAATTGATGATCCTGAAGATATCAGCCGGCGCATGGAGCATGTTCTCCGTTAGGAATTCGGCAATGATCTTTTCGCCGAGCCCATCGATATCGAGGGCGTCTCTTCCCGCGATATGTACGAGGCGTTCGAGCATTTGTGCCGGACAATGGAGTGAGCCTTCGCAATAGGCGTCAGCCTCGCCGTCAGCGCGTATGACGGCGCTGCCGCACGAGGGGCATTCTGTTGGGAAAGCGAATGCTGCGCGCTCGTCATGTCCAGGGTTTGCATCCGAAAGACCGACGATCTGCGGAATGACATCACCTGCACGCTGAAGGATGACGAGGTCGCCTTCGCGCAGATCGAGAGTGGTGATGTGGTCTTCGTTGTGAAGAGTGGCATTGGATACGACGACGCCCCCGACTGTGATCGGTTCGAGGCGTGCGACGGGTGTGATGCGGCCCGTCCGGCCGACTTGTATGTCGATGGCGTTCAGCCGCGTGATGCAGCGTTCCGCCGGGAATTTCTGCGCGATGCCCCAGCGCGGAGTGCGGGACACTTGCCCAAGGCCTTCGCGATCGGCGAGGCTGTCGAATTTGACCACCATGCCGTCGATGTCGAATGGCAGGTCGGGCCGGTTCGCCAGGGCAGTGTCGAAATAGCTCATGATCTCGTCAATGGTGCCGGTGGTCTTCCAGATCGTTGCCTGCTTCCAATCGGTACCGGTGCCAAAGCCCCAGCGGCGAAGCTCATGGAGAATTTCGCTCCAGCTGCCGAAAATCCTTCCGGAAAGCTCTCCGAAGCCATGCGGCAGAAAGACCAAGCCTCGCTGGGCAGTCTTGGAGGGGTCTTTCTGGCGGAGCGAGCCTGCGGCAGCATTGCGAGGATTTTTGAACACGCGGCCAGCCGCACCGCTCTCATTGAGAGCAAGGAAGGTTTCGCGCGGCATGATGACCTCGCCGCGGACTTCAAGGATGTCGGGCGCGTCGGAGGGCAGTTCATGAGGAATGCCGATGATGGTTCGCGCGTTCGCGGTAACGTCTTCTCCGACCTGTCCGTTGCCGCGCGTCGCTGCATAGGTGAGGTGCCGGTTTTCATAGCGCAGGGACAGCGACACGCCGTCGAGCTTCAGTTCGCTGGTCATCGCGACGGATGCGTTCTCCGGGATGCCGAGGGCCTTGAGACGGTTATTCAGCCAGTCGGTCATCTCCTCGCGCGAAAAGACGTTTTCGAGGCTGAGCATGGGGATGGCATGACTGATCGGTGCGAAATCTGGCGATGCTTGCGCACCAACGCGATTGCTCGGCGTATCTACGCTGATCTGCTCGGGGAAGCGTTCTTCGATCGCCTTGTTTCGGCGCATCAGCGCATCGAAGTCGCCGTCGCTGATCTCGGGGTTGTCCTCAGTGTGATAGAGCCGGTTGTGCCGCTCGATTTCTGCTGCGAGCTGCTCGAGTTCCTGTCTTGCCTCGACAGGTGTCATTTCACCGATCTCGATCTGCGTCTTCGTCATGAGGCTCTTCCTAAATGAATGATGGGTAGATTATAGGATGGGCTGGTAGCCGCCAAAAGGTCAGGATAGGCATGGCAGATCACCCTTAGGAACGGCGAGGACAGATGTGCCTGGGCCAGTATGGGCGATCAAAACGTGGATGGACCCGGAGGCCCCCCAAGAGGTCAGGTATCTTCGATGAGATAGACGCAGGCCATGACACCGCCGGTGGTGGTCGGAGTTCCGTTCGTGGGAGGATTGAATAGGACCGGGGTGTCCTCAAAATCGAGGTTCTGGACCTCGCCGGCGCGAACGATCTTGTCAGCCTCGATGCGGTATCGCTCGCATCCTTCGATCACCTCGCCAATCCCGGTGATGGTGCCCTCGATGAAATTGGCAAGCTGGCCCTCAAGGTCAGTGCCAAGCACTGCCCGTTCGCCTGAGTATCCGAAGGTGAAGTCGAATGATCTGACGCGGCTGCCGATGGACAGTGGTTTGCCAGTAGGATCCTGCAAGTCGTTCAGAAGGTCCGGGGCGAGGGTCGGGTTCATGGCAGCGGGCATCGTGTTCCTCATCTTGCAAGAGCGTTGATAATGATCCTGGCCGTGACGGGACGGATCAGGCCCGCTGCGCTCAGGTGAAGGTGCTTGGCCGTGTCTAGCGGGTCGAGTTTCGCACTGAGCCCGTCTTTCTCCAGGGCCGCTGAAATGGCAGCGGCCTTTTCCCGCTCCAGCTTTCCTTGCAACTCCACGCAAAATGCAGCGCCTTGCCGCTTGAGGGATATCGTCTCGATCAATTGAGTTCCTTCCTGAAGGCGTGGCCGCAGCCGGTGATGGCGATGGTGTGAGCGGGCAGGTTGATCAGCTGGCGCAGCCGTTCCGGTGTAATGCCGAGCATCGCGGCGGCAGTGGGCTTGTGAAGCGGGCGGCTCTGCGCGCGCCTGACGATCCGCGCCCTTGCCGCTGCAATGCGCGGATATTTTTCATCCGCGAGGGCTTTGAGCCTTTCGGCGCCGCCGGGATCATCAGGAAACAGCCTCGTCAGGCGGCGCTCGATATTCGGTGTCGAGGCACTCCATTCGATAACCTTGCGGCAGAATTCCCTGGTATCGAACACATAGGTGTCGCGCTGTTCCTGTCTTTCCCGCTTCCTGATCTCGGCCTTTGTCTCGCCGGGGTGAGCGGTGTGAGCCGCGATATGATAGCGCCGCTCCTTTCGTTGGCGGAAAGGATCGATGGCGTAGGTCCAGGGAGCGCGGGCATCGGGGTCTTCGGGGGCGAACCTTACGCGTGGTGCCTGGACGTCCGTGATATGAAGCGCCAAAGCGCCTTTCCGATAGAGCCTGCGGCTGTCACGGATCACGTCTTCCCAGTTCGAGATGCCGGATAGCTGCATGATGACGAACATGGTCGTATCGGGATGGCGATCGACTGTGGTGGCAGCAAACCAGATCTTGTTGAGAGCGTTGAAGGGAATGGGCCAATTTTCCCTGAAGAGCTTGATGATTTGGTTACGGGTTCGGCCTGTTTGCTCAACGAGATGACGAACATAGGCGGCGAGGAGCACTGCATCGTGATCGCCGCCGCAGGTTCGCAGCTGGCTCCACTCTTGTTTCCAGGCGCTTGTTTGCGAAAGGGTCAGGACAGGTAGCTTAAGATCATCGGGGTCGCATTCCAGCGCACGAGAGATCAGCTCAAGTTCGGACTGCCGCGCGACATGCGTGCCGCATTCCAGTCGGCAGAGGCGTTGATAGCTGATTTCGCCGGCCTTGTTTGCGAGCGCTGCGGCACTCGGAATCTTGCAGGCTTCGCGTCGTTCGCGAATCCTGTTCGGCCAGATGATGTCCCAGGCGTAGGGAAGGCTTTCATCCTTCGCGGGCTCGCGAGCCTCGCTGATCCGAGCGAGGAATTTCGCGCGATCCGTGAGGAGCGAGCGGGCTGCGTAAACCTCTCGCGGCCTCGTTCCGCTGGTGTTTTGATAATCTGGGCCCATGACGCGCTCCTTTTGAGGATGCGCTGGGCGTATGCTGCGCGATCCTGTTGGGGGCGCAGGCTGCTTTTCCCTCTTTAGCCTCCTGCATCGGAGGCTCAGATTCAGGTGTTACTTGGCAATCGGCATGGGGGCGCGGCTGGGATCAACAGGGGCGATTTGCCTTACTTTTTCGTCAATGCGGTTAAGGGCTCTCTTGAGCGCGTTGAGCTCTGGAGCATCGCCGAGGCGGCAAGTGATCATCGTATGAGTTTTTGACGGCAATGCGGCTATGCCTTTTGCGGCATAGCGAACCTGGAGATATACCTTGGTCTCCGGTTTCCCGTAGTAGGTGTTCTCCGGTTGGATGAAATTGACCTCTTCGATGAAGGCCCCGGTGAAGACCACATTGTCATTCGCCTCGATCATGCTTTTCGCCCGTTGACGCGTATGCTTCACCAGCTCTGCGAGTTGGGTTTGCTCGGCGTCTATCCGTATCAGCTGGTTGACGATGCGCGTCGCGATCCGCGGGATTGCCTGGATGTTTTTCTGGCACGCATGAACGCCCGTAATCCGGACTATCCCGTCAGCATGGAGGTGATCTCGCGTGTGGATGAGGATCGATGGGAAGGAAGCGAGGCCGAAGCTCTGATAATCGCCGGGCTGCGGAGCGACGCGGGCGATACCGAGAATGTCGAATTGGTCTGCGACTTGGCTGGCAAGAAGTTCGCGCCAGGAACGCTGTTGTGAAAGCGCGCGCTTCTCATTCTCCGACAGTGAATGCTCATAGGAGCATGGAGTGCAAGCGGCCGGCGCCAGCACGCCATCGATGCCTGGACAAAAACACATCGGAAACTTCCCGTCCTAACCGAAATCCATTTCGTTAAAGAGAAGTTTATAGAGAGATTAACGTTTTGGAAAGAGTATCCTACAATTGATGGAAAACTTTTGACTGATCTCGGGATGGCAAAGCGGTTAGCGAAGGTTTCCCAACAGCTTTCTCGCCAGTTCGATGCCGGGCGAACCCATAAGGTTGGCGCGTTGAGCAGCGCTTTCGTCGAGAACAAGGTTGAATATCGGAGCGTAGCGCCAGTGCACGACCATATCATCGGCGCCTTGCTCGATGATAATCCCGACATCGATCGGGTCGGGATCATTTGTGGAGTAGAAAAGCGAGATTGTCTGGATGGGCTGGCCGGCGCAGATCCTTGCAATCGCTGCTTCGACCTCGGGGTACTGCCATTCCTCGGAGATCTGCAGTCGGATCGAACTGCAATTCGTTCCATGCTGGGCGAAGACGGATATATGTGAAAGCTGATCAGGCAGCGCTGCGCGTTCGGGAGTGACGTTCGACAACATGTGGACCAGCGCAAATGGAAGGGCCGGGTAACTCATCTCGGGTTTTCTTTTGTGCCTACCTTGAGT
>JAPYSD010000224.1 GCA_029936705.1 Croceicoccus sp.
GGTCGAATGCGCCCGCGAAATCGGCGCTGGCATCGGTGCCGAGCGTGCTGTCGTCCACCACGAGGACCGGCGCGCCGGTCGCGGCGGCAGTGGCGGTGGGGACGTCGTCGGTGATGGTCGCGGTAAAGCTGCCCGAAACCGGCGAGCCGTCGCTGTCGGTCACGGTGAAGCCGATGCCCGGGATCGTCACCGCGTCTTCGCTGCCAGCCACCGGATGGTCGACCGGCTGAAGCAGGGTGACTTCGTAGCCGTAGGTAACCTCGCCGCCAGTCGCGGCGGTGGCGCCGGTCAGCGTGACGGTGATCACCGTGGTCGCGCCGCCGTCGACGGTGCCGACGATGTTACCCGATGCGTCGAGCGCGAAGTCCACCGGCTGCCCGCCCGAACTGATCGAACCGTCGAGCACGTCGACATCGGTGAAGGCAAAGGCCGCGTCCGCATCCGCCGGAGCGTCGGGACCGAAATCCACCACGATGCTGCCGCTGGCGACCGCCATGCCGGTCGATGCCGTTTCTGACGGATCGGTCTGCCCACTGTCCGCGTTCGCGGTGGGTAGGCCGTCCTCGTCCACCGTAGCATTGTCGATGCTGACGATGGTGGGGGCCGTGTCGGGGGCGATGGTCAGGGTGACGGTCGCGGTGGACGTGTCCCCGTCCGCATCGGTGATGGTATAGGTGAAGCTGTCGCCGCCGACCGCGCCGGGATTGGCGGTATAGGTGAAGCTGCCGTCGCCATTGTAGCTGACCGTGCCCTTGGCGGGGCCATTGGCCAGCGCGATGCCGTCCGCCAGATCGACACCGTCGGTTCCGGCGCTGTCATTGGCAAAGACGTCGATCGTGATCGGCGCATTGATGAGCTGGTATCCGGTGTCGTCGACCGCGACCGGGCCATCGTCCTGGATGACGAAGATCCCGGTGCCAAGGTCGATCGCGGCGCTGGCGGTATCGCCGTCGCCATCGGTCGCGGTGGCCGTCAGCGTGACTGCGCCGGCGTCGGCGATCAGCGCGGCGGCATCGTCGGGGTCGGTCGGGTCGCCGTGGCTGACATTCGCGTATTCGTCGGTGAAGGCGAAGGTCACCTTGCCGGCGGCATCGACGCTGATGGTGAAATAATCGGTGCCGTCAGCCGATCCGGTGATGACGCCGTTCGCGATGTTCAGCACGATCTCCGTACCGTCGAGCGTGAACAGCCCCGATCCGACATCGCTGCCCGACAGATTCAGGGCATAGCTGACGCTACCCGCGCCGTCCGCGCCGAACGCTGGGGCAAAGCTGCCCGAGAGATCCACCACCGCGCTGGCGATGCCGTCCGCGGCCAGCGGAGATTCGTCCAGCACGGCCAGCCCGGCGTCCGCCCCGGTAAGGGTCACGACGGGGCTGTCGTCGTTGATGGTGACCGCGATGGTTCCGGTCACGCTGTCGCCGTCGCCATCGGTGACGGTCACCGTGACGGAAAGCTGCGCATTGTCCTCGCCTGCCCCGGGGTGGGCGATGGGGGACAGCAGGGTGAATTCATAGGTGCCTGTCGCGACATCGGTGATCACCAGCGTGAACACCGCCGCGCCGGTCACGGCGTCCTGGCCGGTCAGCGTATGGGTCGCGGCGTCCCACACCGTTTCGATCGGGTTTCCGGCCAGCGTGTTCAGGCCGGTGTCGGACGAAGGCGCCAGCGCGATATCGCCGGTGCCGTCACTGCCGAAGTCCAGGCCCGCCAGCGTTCCGTTCGAAATGGTGGCATTGCCCGGAATGTCGCCCTCGCCGCCGGACAGACCGCCCGGAAGCCCGTCTTCATCGACGGCGATCATGGCGGAATCGGCCGCGAGCGAGGGACCCCCCTCGGTCAGCGTGACGGTGAACTCGGCCTCGTTCGACACGCTGCCGTCACCGTCGGTGATCGTGTAGGTGAAGCGTTCGACCACGGTCTCGCCCGGCGCGACATCGACCGCGGGGGTATAGACCAGCTCGCCGTTCACGATGGTGATTGTGCCGCCGCGGTCGCCGGTGCCGATGGTGATGGCCGGGGTGCCCGGCCCGTCGGCGCCATAGTCGTCGTTCGCGACGATCTGATCGACGGTGCCGACCACGGTCCCGACGGGTTTATCGGGCAGGGTCGCCAGATTGCCGTCGTCGACTGCCACGGGGACATCGTCGACAATGGTCACAACGACATTGCCCGTCGCGGTTCCGCCGCCGGGCGCGATGATGGTGACGTCGAAATCGACGCTGGTGCCGTTACCGTCGGTATTGTCCGTCAGCGTGTAGCTGTAGGTGATCGTGCCCGTCGTCAGGTCGACATCGACGATGGTCAGGACCCCCGGACCGATCGGCGTCGGCTGAAAGACGATGACGGGCTGGCCGTCCACGATCTCGACCGCGGGAATACCGTCGATCAGGACCTGGTCGACCCCGCCCGGCGATCCGAAGCGGATCGTGCCGGTCGACGTCTCGCCATCGGTTTCGTCGAGCGTGCCGGCCGGTTCCAGCCCCTGGTCGCCGTCGCGGGCGGGCAGGCCGCTTTCATCCACGGTCGTGCCGGAGTTCGCCTCGATCACAGGGACCACGCCGGGATGCGGCTCTTCCTGGTCAGGGCGGAGCGGGTAGAGCCCGACCTCGACATTCTCCTGCACCGGGAACTGCAGCTCGGTATAGGGCAGCAGGTCGCCGATCGCATAGGCGGGGTCGATGGGGATCACGGGGTCGGCGAAATTGCCACCGGAGCTACGGTTGCCGCCCGCCTCGGGATCGATCTGGTCGTCGACGCCCAGGTAATCCTTCCAGTTCTCGTCCGGGATGCGCGTGCCCTGGACGACCAGGTCGACGTCGTAGATCGCGGCATCGACGATCACCAGCTGGGTGCCATCGGGCAGGGTGACGACCAGGTTCTCGCCGACGACGCTCAGATCGTCGAGCGTCGCACCCTCGGGCAGGACGACGGTGGTGGTCTCGTCCGCGTCGGCGATGACGCGGCGGCCCGTACCGGCGAATGCCGCCGTGCCGGCCTGCTGGACGATCCGTGCCGCCGGGGCGTTCAGATCGACATCGCCATGATCGGTTGCAGCGCCGCCGGCGTTGTCGTTCGCACCAAATTCCATCGTTCATGCCCCACTAGATGGAACCCCGGCCTTGCGGTCCGCGGCTCCGGCAGACGGTAGCAGTACCGTCTGCAATTCCCCTGTCATCGCAGCGGCCGAAAACCCCTGCGCGATCAAACCTTGGCTAGACCCGGTGCAACTTGCACCGTCATTCGCAACCCTTGCCTAATGCCATGGGCTGCAATCTGGCTACGCCGCCGCTTAACACGTTAATGTTGAGACTTAACAACCCAGTAGCAAGCAACCCGTTCCACGTGCGCCAAATTGGGATAATCGGTTGCGCGGCAGACTTGCCGACGAACGGAAAAACCTTCGATTCCGCCGAAAATTACGAGTGTTGGAGCAGCACGGCAAGCGGCAGATGCGGTTAACGGGAATGGTTAAGATTTCGGCGTTGCAAGGATACCATGGAAAGGATGCCGCGATGGACCGGACCGAATCGCCTTCATCCAAGCAAAACCCCCGCGCGGCGCTGCCGGACGGGGGCTCTGATTTAGCGTCGTTTGACCACGTTTAGACGGCGGCTGGAGCCTTCGCGTCCTGCATCGCCTTTATCACCGCCTGCGAGAATGCCGGGATGTCGTCCGGCTTGCGGCTTGTGATGATATTGCCGTCGACCACGACTTCCTGATCGACCACATCGGCACCGGCATTAGCAAGGTCGCCTCGGACCGACGGCCAGCTGGTCATCTTCTTGCCCTTGGCCAGCCCAGCTTCGATCAGAAGCCAGGGTGCGTGGCAGATCGCCGCGACGGGCTTTCCGGCCTTGTCGAACTGGCGGATCAGGTCGATCGCCTTGTCTTCCAAGCGAAGAACATCCGGGTTGATCTGGCCGCCCGGCAGGACAATCGCGCTGTAGTCGTGGGCGCTGACTTCATCCAGCGTCAGGTCGACATCGACCGTGTCGCCCCAGTCATCCTTGTCCCAGCCCTTGATCTTGCCGCTCTCCGGGCTTGCCACGATTACCTCGAAGCCTGCCTGTTGCAGCCGGTCGCGCGGGCCGGTCAGTTCGCTTTGTTCAAATCCGTCGGTTGCGAGGATGAGGACTCGTTGAGTCATGTCATGACCTCCTTCTTTTTTTCGTGTTTCAGGGTTCATTCTATCAACGGATGGACCACCCTGTCGTTCCGGTCCAAAGTCCGGTTCGTCGCACCTGCAGCGCGGTTCACGAGGCGATGGCGGGGGATTGCCCGGCCGCCGCGCTTTGCGCTGCCGCCCCCGCTTGCTAATCCGCAGGAATGGCCGACGAGATTCCCGATACGCTTGAACCCGATCCGTTCGACCGGCTGGTCGATGCGCCCTTCGATGCGGCGCTGTCCGAACGCTATCTCGTCTATGCGCTTTCGACGATCACCGCGCGCTCGCTGCCCGATTTGCGCGACGGGCTGAAGCCGGTGCACCGCCGCCTGCTGTGGGCGATGCGGCAGCTCAAGCTGAACCCCACCGACGCCTTCAAGAAATCCGCCCGCGTGGTCGGCGACGTCATCGGCAAGTACCATCCGCACGGCGATGCCAGCGTCTATGACGCCATGGTCCGCCTCGCCCAGGATTTCGCGCTGCGCTATCCGCTGGTGGAAGGGCAGGGCAACTTCGGCAATATCGACGGCGATAACGCCGCCGCCTACCGCTATACCGAGGCGCGGCTGACCCGCACCGCCATGCTGCTGATGCAGGGGCTGGACGAAGGCACCGTCGACTTCATCCCGACCTATAACGGCGAGGAGTCCGAGCCCGACATCTTCCCCGGCATCTTCCCGAACCTGCTGGCCAATGGCGCCAGCGGGATCGCGGTGGGCATGGCGACCAACATCCCAAGCCACAACGTGGCCGAAATCGTCGACGCCACGCTCAAGCTGATCGACAATCCGCGTACCGAGCATGCCGAGCTGATGGAGGTGTTTCACGGACCCGACTTCGCCACCGGGGGCCTGGTGGTCGACAGCGCGGAGGCGATCTCGCACGCCTATGAAACGGGGCGCGGCGCGTTCCGGATGCGCGGGCGTTTCCACGCTGCCGAGGCCGCGGCCGAGGCGGACCGCGACGCCGGGATCGAGCGGCTGGGCGGCGGACAGTGGCAGCTGGTCATCTCCGAGATACCCTACCAGGTGCAGAAGGGCCGCCTGATCGAGCAGATCGCCCAGCTGATCGGCGACCGCAAGCTGCCGATTCTGGAAGACGTGCGCGACGAAAGCGACGAGCATATCCGCATCGTGCTGGTCCCGCGCAGCCGCAACGTCGATCCGGAACTGCTGAAGGAAAGCCTCTATAAGCTGACCGACCTCGAAAGCCGCTTCAGCCTGAACCTCAACGTGCTGGACGCGACGCGCACGCCGCAGGTGATGGGGCTGGGTGAGGTGCTGCAGCACTGGATCGCTTCGCAGATCGACATCCTGCTGCGCCGGTCCAATCACCGGCTGGAACAGATCGCCCGGCGGCTGGAGCTGGTCGAAGGCTATATCATCGCCTTCCTCAACCTCGACCGCGTGATCGAGATCATCCGCACCGAGGACGAGCCCAAGCAGGTCATGATGGCCGAGTTCGAGCTGACCGACCGGCAGGCCGAGGCGATCCTCAACATGCGGCTGCGGTCCCTGCGCAAGCTGGAGGAGATGGAGCTTCGCAAGGAACACGACACGCTGCTGGCCGAGCGCGAGGAACTGCAGAAGCTGATCGACAGCCCGGCGCGCCAGCGCACGCGGCTGAAGCGCGACCTGAACGCATTGCGCAAGGAATATGCCGAGGATACCGCGCTGGGCAAGCGCCGCACCACGGTGGCCGAGGCCGCGCCCGCGGTCGAGTTCAGCATGGACGCCATGATCGAGAAGGAGCCGGTCACAGTCATCATCTCGGCGCGCGGCTGGGTGCGCGGGATGAAGGGGCACGTCGATCTTGGCCCCGACGGCAAGGGCGCGGATTTCAAGTTCAAGGAAGGCGACGGGCCTGCCTTTGCGCTGCATGCGCAGACGACCGACAAGCTGCTGATCGCCAGTGGCGACGGGCGGTTCTATACGCTGGGCTGCGACAAGCTGCCGGGCGGGCGCGGCTTTGGCGAGCCTTTGCGCACCACGCTCGACATCGATGCGGGCCAGCCGATCGTCGCCGTGCTGGTCTATCGCAAGGGCGGGCAGATCCTGCTGGCAAACAGCGCGGGGCGCGGCTTTGCGGCGGAGATGGACGAGCTGCTGGCCGAGACGCGCAAGGGCCGGCAGGTCGTGAAC
>JAPYSD010000225.1 GCA_029936705.1 Croceicoccus sp.
GATGGACCGTGCATCCGCCAGCGCATTGGCGGAACGGGTCATGGCGGAATTCGACAAGGCGCTGGGCCGCCTGCACGATGCCGAGCTTTCGGACGAGGCACGGCAGGAAGCCGCGTTCCTGACCGAACAGCGCGGTGCGCTGGCGGACCGCATCGCTGCTTTGGCGGCGCAGGCGGAGGGGCGCAGCCGCACCCGCATCCACGGCGATCTCCACCTGGGACAAGTGCTGGTGACGGGGCACGACGTCATGATCATCGACTTCGAGGGCGAGCCCGCCCGTCCATTGGCCGAACGCCGCGCCAAGGACCTGCCTGCACGCGATGTCGCGGGGATCATGCGCAGCTTCGACTATGCCGCCGCGGTGGCCGAGCGCAATCGCCCGGCAGGCGCGGACACTTGGGAAACCCGCGCCGAGGAAGGCACTGCGCAGCTTCGCGCCGCCGCGATCGAGGCGTTCCTGAAGGGCTATAGCGACGGCGGCGATCCCGATCCGCTGCTGCCGATCTTCCTGATCGAGAAGGCGGCCTACGAGATATCCTATGAGGCGGCGAACCGGCCCGACTGGCTGGACGTTCCCCTCGCAGGCCTGGCCCATGCGGCCCGCGGCCTGCTTACCGGAGACCAAACATGAGTGCTCACGATCATCTGTTCGGTGCTGCCGCCGCCATGCTGGAAGGGCGGCTCGACGATCCCTTCGCGCTGCTTGGCCCCCATCGCAGCGATGCGGGCACCCTGATCCGCAGCTTTCAGCCGGGCGCGCAGCGGATGACGATTCTGTCGCGCGGCGGCAAGGAACTGGCCGCGATGGAGGAAGTCGCGCACGGCCTGTTCTCGGGCGAGGTCCGGTCGGACGAACCCTATGTCCTGCGGATCGAATGGCCGGACGGCGCGGTGCAGGAGACCGAGGATCCCTATGCCTATGGCCTGCTGCTGTCCGATTTCGACCTGCACCTGTTTTCCGAAGGCCGCCATTTCGAACTGGCCAGCGTGTTCGGCGCGCAGCCCGAAGAGATCGACGGCGTGGCGGGCACCATTTTCTCCGTCTGGGCGCCCAACGCGCGGCGCGTGTCGGTGGTGGGCGAATTCAACGGCTGGGACGGCAGGCGGCACCCGATGCGGCTGCGCCATTCGGCCGGCATGTGGGAATTGTTCGTGCCGCGCATCGGTCCCGGCACCCATTACAAGTTCGAGGTCGCGGGCGCGGACGGCGCCATCGTGCAAAAGGCCGACCCGCTGGCCCGCCAGACCGAACGCCCGCCGGGCACCGCTTCCATCGTCGCGCCCCGGCCCGATTTCGCGTGGAACGACGCGGAATGGATGGAGGAACGCGGCCGCCGCCACGCGAACGACGCTCCGATCAGCGTGTACGAGGTTCATGCCGGATCGTGGATGAAGCCGGAAGGCGGCGGCGATGTCGCGCTGGGCTGGCGCGCCCTGGCCGACAAGCTCATCCCCTATGTCGCCGAAATGGGCTTCACCCATGTCGAGCTGCTGCCGATCATGGAGCACCCGTTCGGCGGGTCGTGGGGCTATCAGCCGCTGTCGCAATTCGCGCCATCCGCCCGTTTCGGCACGCCCGAGGGTTTCGCGATCTTCGTCGACAAGTGCCACCGCGCCGGGATCGGCGTCATCCTCGACTGGGTGCCCGCGCATTTCCCGACCGACGCGCACGGGCTGGCCCATTTCGACGGCACGCATCTGTACGAACATTCCGACCCGCGCGAGGGGTTCCACCAGGACTGGAACACGCTGATCTACAACCTTGGCCGCAACGAGGTGTCGGGCTTCCTGCTCGCCTCGGCGATGTGGTGGCTCGAGACGTTCCACGTCGACGGGCTGCGCGTCGATGCGGTCGCCTCGATGCTATACCGCGACTACAGCCGCAATGCGGGCGAATGGGTGCCCAACGTCCATGGCGGGCGCGAGAATCTCGAGAGCGTAGGCTTCCTCAAGCACCTCAACTCCATCGTCGGCGAACGCTGCCCCGGCGCGATCACCATTGCCGAGGAATCGACCGCGTGGCCGGGCGTATCCGCGCCGGTGTCGCAGGGCGGGCTGGGCTTCAACTACAAGTGGAACATGGGCTGGATGCACGACACGCTGCAATATTTCGAGCGTGATCCGATGTATCGCAAGTGGCACCACGGCGAGCTGACCTTTCCGATGGTCTATGCCTATTCGGAAAAATACGTCCTGCCGATCAGCCATGACGAGGTGGTGCACGGCAAGGGCAGCCTGCTGAACAAGATGCCGGGCGACCGCTGGCGCAAGTTCGCCAATTTGCGCGCCTATCTGGCGTTCATGTGGACGCATCCGGGCAAAAAGCTGCTGTTCATGGGCTGCGAACTGGGGATGGAGACCGAGTGGAACCATGACCAGTCGATCCCCTGGGAACTGCTGGAACAGCACGAGCATGCCGCGGTGCAGATGCTGCTGCGCGACCTCAACGCGCTCTACCTGAGCGAGGGGGCGCTGCACGAGCGCGACTGCGATCCGGCGGGCTTCCAGTGGCTGGTGGGCGACGATGCCGAGAACAGCGTCTTTGCCTTCATGCGCCGGGGCGCCGATGGCGCGCCCATCGTGGCCATCTTCAACCTGACCCCGCAGGCAATCGGCGATTATCGCCTGGGCCTGCCGCTGGGCGGTTCCTGGCACGAGGCGCTGAATTCCGATGCCGAGCAGTTCGGCGGCAGCAATGTCGGTAATGGCGGCATGGTCCGCGCCGACGGCGACCCCTGCCACGGGCAGCAGCATTCCGCTTCTCTCACCCTGCCGCCGCTTGGCGCGCTGATCCTCCGACATGAAGGGGTCCACGCTTGATCCAGCTTCCCGACCGGCTCGAAGCCGGATCGCCCTATCCGCTGGGGGCCACGTTCGATGGCCTTGGCGTCAATTTCGCCGTGTTCTCCGCCAATGCGGACAAGATCGAACTGTGCATCTTCGATCCCACGGGCCGCAAGCAGGTCGGGTGCCTGGAACTGCCCGAATGGACGGACGAGGTCTGGCACGGCTATCTGCCCGAGGCGAAGCCGGGCCTGGTCTATGGCTTTCGCGCGCATGGGCGGTATGAGCCGCAGAACGGCCACCGCTTCAATCCGAACAAGCTGCTGCTGGATCCCTATGCGCGCCGCATGACGGGACAGCTGCGCTGGACCGATGCGCTGCATGGCTACAACGTGCGGTCGAAACGCAAGGACCTCAGCTTCGACCGGCGCGACAGCGCGTCGGCCATGCCGAAATCGGTGGTGGGCGAAAGCTCGTTCAACTGGACCGGCGACGTGCGTCCGCGCGTGCCGTGGAACGACACCGTCATCTACGAAGCGCATGTGAAGGGCCTGACCCGGCTGATGGAGGAGGTCCCGCACGAGGAACGCGGCACCTATGCCGCGCTGGGCCACCCGCGCCTGATCGAACATCTGCAGCGCATCGGCGTGACCACGCTGGAACTGCTGCCGATCCATTCCTTCGTGCAGGACCGGCGGCTGCAGGAAATGGGCCTCGTCAATTACTGGGGCTACAACACGCTGACCTTCTTCGCGCCCGAACGCCGCTACATGAGCGGGGAGCAGGGCGGCGACGAATTGCGTTTTGCCATCCGCCGCCTGCATGCCGCGGGGATCGAGGTGATCCTGGACGTGGTCTACAACCACACGGCAGAGGGCAGCGAGCTTGGCCCGACCTTCAATTTCCGCGGGCTGGACAATGCGACCTATTACCGGCTGGTGCAGGACGACCGGCGCTATTGCGTCAACGATACGGGCACCGGCAACACGCTCGACCTCAGCCATCCGCGCGTTTTGCAGATGGTAGCGGATTCGCTGCGCTACTGGGCGGAAAGCTTCCATGTCGACGGGTTCCGCTTTGACCTGGGCGTCACGCTGGGGCGCGACGGGAACAACGGGTTCGACCCGCGCAGCGGCTTTTTCGACGTGCTGCGCCAGGACCCGGTGCTGAACCAGCTCAAGCTGATATCAGAGCCCTGGGACATCGGTCCGGGCGGCTATCAGCTGGGCAACCACCCGCCCGGTTTCGCCGAGTGGAACGACAAGTTCCGCGATGCCACGCGCAGCTTCTGGCGCGGCGACGGGGGCATGCGGCCCGAATTCGCGCGCCGCATTTCGGGGTCTGCCGACCTGTTCGACCTGCGCGCGCGCCGCCCGTGGGCCAGCGTTAATTTCGTGACCGCGCATGACGGTTTCACGCTCAACGACCTCGTCAGCTACGAAAATCGGCATAACGAGGCGAATGGCGAGGACAACCGCGACGGCCATTCCGACAATGCATCGGCCAACTGGGGCGTGGAGGGGCCGACCGACGATCCCGGCATCCGTACTATCCGCGAACGGCTGAAGCGGTCGATGCTGGCGACGCTGTTCTTCTCTTCCGGCACGCCGATGCTGCTGGCGGGGGACGAGATCGGGCGCACCCAGCAGGGCAACAACAACGCCTATTGCCAGGATACCGAGCTGAGCTGGATCGACTGGTCTCCGCTGGGCCCGGCAGAGGGACATCTGCTGAGCGATTTCGTCCGCCGGCTGACCGCGGCGCGGCGCCATTACCCGCTGCTGCGCGCCCGCCGGTTCCTGCATGGCGAGGTCGAGGTGGCCGACGGCATCCCCGACATCGACTGGTTCGACGAGCGCGGCGTGCATCTGAGCGAAGAGGACTGGAACAATGCCGACGGGCGCGCGCTGGTGATGCGGCGTGCGCGGCGGCGCAAGGACGGTGCACTGGAAGTCGTGACCATGCTGATGAATGGCGCCGACGTTCCGTTGACCTTCAAGCTGCCCCCGCCGCCCGGACTGGAACGCCGCGTCATCATCGACAGCGCCGACCCGCAGGCGGACGAGTACGAGGTGGAGAACGAGGTCGTGGTGCAGGACCGCGCGGTCATGCTGGTCGTCGGCACGGGAGATCCCTCTTGAACGCGGCGCCGTGCCCTGCATGGGGCCCGCAGTGGCTGGGCGAAGGATGCGTGTGCTTTCGCCTCTGGGCGCCCGATCGCGACGCGGTGACGCTGGAGTTCCAGGACGGCCCCTCGCTTGCGATGCACAGCCGCGACGACGGCTGGTTCGAACTGGAAACCGAAGCGCAGGCCGGGGCACGCTATCGCTTCCGGCTTGAGGACGATCTGGCGGTCGCCGATCCCGCCTCGCGCCTGCAGGACGGCGGTGTGCACGGCTGGAGCGTGCTGACCGAGCTGACGTCCGCCGCCGCGCCTGGTGCCGGGTGGAAGGGCCGCCCGTGGGAAGAAGCCGTGGTGATGGAGGTCCACGCGGGCGTGCTGGGCGGCTTTGCGGGCGTGGCCGAACACCTGCCGCGCTGGGCCGAGATGGGCGTCACCGCGATTGAGTTGATGCCGATCGCCGCCTTCGGAGGCAAGCGCGGCTGGGGCTATGACGGAGTGCTGCCCTATGCAGTCGCCGATGCCTACGGCACGCCCGACGATCTGATCGCGCTGATCGACCGGGCGCACGAACTGGGGCTGATGGTCCTGCTCGACGTGGTGTACAACCATTTCGGGCCGGACGGGAATTACCTCGGCACCTATGCCTCGCGGTTCTTTGACGATACCGACACGCCTTGGGGCGGGGCGGTCGCGGTGTCGATGCCGCCGGTAAAGCGCTTCTTCACCGATAATGCGCTGATGTGGCTGGCCGATTACGGCTTCGACGGGCTGCGCTTCGACGCGGTGCATGCCATCGGCGACAGCGCTTTCCTCGACACGATGGCGCACGAACTGCGCTCGGCGCTGCCCGACCGGCATATCCACCTGGTGCTTGAGAACGAGGGGAACGACGCGGGGCGGCTGATGCCCGGCCTTTACGATGCGCAGTGGAACGACGACTTCCACAACACACTGCACGTGCTGCTGACCGGCGAGACCGAGGGCTATTACGCGGGCTTTGCCGAGGACCCGACACAAGGGCTCGCTCGCTGCCTGGCCGAGGGGTTCGTCTATCAGGGCGAGAACCCGCCCGGCGAGGACGCGCATCCGCGCGGCACGCCCAGCGCGCATCTGCCCGCGACGCGCTTCGTGTCGTTCCTGCAGAACCACGACCAGGTCGGCAACCGCGCCATGGGCGAACGGCTGATTCACCTGACCGGCAAGGCGAAACTGCGCGCGGCCACCGCCCTGCTGCTGCTGGGCCCGCAGATCCCGCTGCTGTTCATGGGCGAGGAGGAGGGCAGCCGCTCGCCCTTCCTGTTCTTCACCGATTTCCACGACGACCTGGCCGACGCGGTGCGCGAGGGGCGCCGCCGCGAATTCGCGCGCTTCGCCGCCTTTGCCGACCCCGC
>JAPYSD010000752.1 GCA_029936705.1 Croceicoccus sp.
GTGCAGGCCCTGCACTGGCTGCGCGATACGATGTCAGGTGACGAAGTTGAAAAATGGCGCAATCGCGTAACAAGCCTCCTCGCCGATCCTGTGCATGGAGAAAAGTTACGAACCGACCTAGTAGATGGCTTTGTAACACTGCCTGCCTGGATGCAGGACTTTCTACGCCCGCTGCTACGCGATCAGGCATCATTATCGTGAACCCTGCATTCGATGAAATCCTGCGTGCCGATGCCGAAACGCGCAGCGGGCTGTTCGCGGCGACCGCTCAGAGGCTCGGCACAACGCCGCAGAACGTCGAAAAGGATTTCTGGGTTTGCTGGACGCTTGACGCATTGTTCAACGGACTTCCAGAGGGGCCACGGATGCTCTTCAAAGGCGGCACTTCGCTGTCGAAGGCTTTCAGTCTGATCGAACGCTTTTCCGAAGACATCGATGTGACCATCTTCCGCGAAGACCTGGGTCATCCGGCCTCGGTCGAGGAACTCGCCACGCTCAGCGGCAAGAAACGCCAAGCTGCGCTCGACGCAATCCGCGATGCCTGTGAGGGCTATATCAACGGACCATTGTTGGAGCACCTCGCGGAAATCTGCGCCGGAACCTGCGCGCGTACGGGGCTCGAAGCTGGCGCACTTCAGGTAAAGCCTGACCCGCACGATGGACAGACCCTGTTATTGGTCTATCCCAGTGCGACCCCGACGGACGTCTATTTAGCGAAGTCGGTGAAGATCGAGTCAGGTGCCAAATCGGCGCTCGACCCGAATTCGCTGCAATCCATCACGCCCTATGTCGATGCCGATGTTCCGGACATCGAGCTCGCAGTACCAAATGTCACCGTGGTCGATGCCGAGCGCACCTTTTGGGACAAGGTTGTCATCCTCCATGGACTGCGGCGCTGGTACGACATCCGCGGGCAGGTTCGCGGCAACGGGCAGCGCATCTCGCGTCACTACTATGACGTGTTTCGTCTGCTCCAGTCCGAGGCAGGCCAGGCGGCACTGGCGGACGAGGCGCTCGGCGAAGATTGTGTCGCCCATGCCCGCATGTTCTTCAACCGCCCACCTTTCGACCTGGCCTCAGCACGCGCGCCGACTTTTGCCCTCTGTCCCGAGAAAGGGATGATCGATGATCTGAGGCAGGACTATCGCGCGATGAGCGTCATGATCTTTGGTGATCCGCCATCCTTCGATGAAGTCATCGAGGCGGTGGCCGAATTACAGAACCGTCTCAACGGTCAGGCATGACGGGATTGTTCGAGCGTCTGTTTGAAAAGCGCGAGCCCAAAAAG
>JAPYSD010000753.1 GCA_029936705.1 Croceicoccus sp.
GGCAGCGCGGCGGCCAGCGCCACTGCCAGCCTGCCCGCCCGGTCGGGGTTCATCAACACGCGCGCGCACTGTAGATAATGTGCGCTGTGCCGTCCCGACGAGAGCAGGAAATGCCCTTCGAGCAGGGCGCCGGCGGCGCGAAATTCCGACAGGACTTCGTCTTCGGTCATCTTTCCTCGTCCAGTTGCTTTGCCCCGGCAACCGAGGGGACCGGGCCCCGCATCGCCGGCATCCGGAACAGGGTGCATGGGGGTACCGGTCGCCGGTGCGAAACGGGTGGTCGCCAGATGGCGAAATGCCTGCGGATTGCAAGCAAATTCAAAAATATCCCCTAGAGGTGCTTGAGGCGGCCCGCAAGCGCGCGTATAGGCGCCCCAAGTTTTGCCCCATCGGGCATGACCGACGGCACGATTTTCGTGCTACATGCGTGGATGTGTTTCGCGCTTCAGTTCAGTCAAACCGCCGTTTCGCATGGTATTTTAAAGACCGTGCGGGCTGGCGGGAACGGGATCAGGGAAAGCGATCTTGAAAGTGATGGGAATCCGCCGCGTAGCCGAATTCGCGAGCCTTGCAGGCGCCGCGCTGATGGTTTCGGCCAGTACCGCATGGGCCGCCGCCGCCGAAACGGCTACACCGGTCGTGGACGCTGCCGCCGAAGTCACCGGCGGCTATGTTCCGATGAAACCGACCGAGGGCAAGGGCATGCCGACCCCCGGCGCCATCGGCTTTCAGGACCAGTATTCGCCGATCGGCGATTACGGCCAGTGGATGCACAACTGGGTGCTGATGCCGATCATCGCGGCGATCTGCCTTCTCGTGCTGTTCCTGCTGATCTGGGTGATGGGTCGCTATCGGGCGAAGGCCAATCCCAATCCCTCGCGCACCAGCCACAATACGGTGATCGAGGTGGTCTGGACGCTGCTTCCCGTCCTGGTTCTCCTGGGCATCGCCGTTCCGTCGATGCGGCTTCTGGCCAGCCAGTATGAAACCGCGCCGGAAGGTGCGCTGACGGTGAAGGTCACCGGCTACCAGTGGTACTGGGGCTTCACCTATCCCGATTACGGCGGGTTCGAGGTCATCTCGAACATGCTGCCCGAGGACGAGGCGATCGCCAATGGCGAGCCTTCGCACCTGGCCGTCGACAAGCGCATGGTCGTTCCCGCGGGCGTCCCGATCCGGATCCAGACCATCGGCGCCGACGTGATCCACTCGTTCGCGGTTCCCTCGCTCTGGTTCAAGCTGGACGCCGTTCCGGGCCGCCTGAACGAGAAGGTGATGTTCATC
>JAPYSD010000226.1 GCA_029936705.1 Croceicoccus sp.
CCATCGCGTCGTGATAGGGGTGGTAGAAGCGGTCAAGCCGCCCCTGCCGGTCCGCGCCGATATTGCCGGGGACCAGGATGCCATCGCTTTCCTCGGGGATCAGGCGCGGGTGATCTTCCTCGCGGTGCAGGTCGACGACGAGGCGGCTGACATTGCCGAGATGTGCGGCAATGCCGTGGCGGCGGGCCATGCGGTCCGCGACGGCGGCGACGCCGATGTCCCAGCCGATATGGTCGTCCAGCTGCGCCTGCGTGATGCCCAGCTCGATCCCGTCCGGCACGCGGTTCGATGCGTGGTCCGACACCAGCACGATGCCGCCGCGCGGCGGCGTGCCAATGCGGCGCCAGCTTTCGGTTTCCTCGATCATAGAAGCGTCCCGCTCATATGCCACCAGTCCGGATGGCGTGTCGCGATTTCGGCGGCGGCGGCATCGCGCGCCTCCTCGTTTTCATAAAGGGCGAAGCAACTGGCGCCCGAACCCGACATGCGGGCCAGCCACGGATAGGTCGCCTTCAGCGCGCCGACCACCTGCCCGATCGCGGGCACGAGCGCACGCGCGCCGTCTTCCAGGTCGTTGCGCGCCTTGGGCACGATCTCGCGCAGCGTGCCATCGGCCAGCGGGCCCTTGTCCAGCCCGTTCCACGCCTTGAACACCGGGCCGGTCGCCAGCGGCTTGCGCGGATTGACCAGCAGCACCGCCATGCCGGTCAGCTCGCTGTCGATCACGTCCAGTTCGGTGCCGGTGCCGGTGCCGCGCGCGGTGCGGCTGACGACGCAGGCGGGCACGTCCGCGCCCAGCCGGGCGGCGCGTTCCTGCCAGTCGTCGGGCCAGCCATGGCGCTCGCAGATCAGGCGGATCAGCGCGCCCGCATCGGCGCTGCCCCCGCCCAGCCCCGCCGCGACGGGCAGGTTCTTTTCCAGCGTGACGTGCCAGCCATCGGGCCCGTCCGCACCGGGGCGCGGAAACGCGTTCAGCGCCTGCATCAATATGTTGCCGCCCACCGGCGATCCGCCAAGCTCGCCCGCGAATTCGCCCACGACCTGCAGCCGGTCCTCGGCCTGGCCGGTGGTCACCGACAGCAGGTCGCCCGCGTCGACGAAGGCGAAGATCGTCTCGATATCGTGATAGCCGTCGGACCGCCTGCCCCGCACATGCAGGGCCAGGTTGATCTTGGCATAAGCGGTGGCTTTCAAACCGGGCGTGCCCCTACATGTTCGGATAGTTGGGTCCGCCGCCGCCTTCGGGGGTGACCCAGTTGATGTTCTGGGTCGGGTCCTTGATATCGCAGGTCTTGCAGTGGACGCAGTTCTGCGCGTTGATCACGAACTTGGGATCGCCCTCTTCCACGCCCACGAACTCGTACACCCCCGCCGGGCAGTACCGCGCCGAGGGTCCTGCAAAGACCGGCAGGTTGATCTTCAGCGGGACTTCCTTGTCCTTCAATTGAAGGTGGCAGGGCTGGTCTTCCTCGTGGTTGGTGTTCGACAGGAACACCGACGACAGCCGGTCGAAGCTGATCACCCCGTCGGGCTTGGGATAGTCGATCGGCTTGAACAGGTCGGCACGCATCAGCCGGTCGCAGTCGCGGTGGTGCTTCATCGTGACAGGCAGGCCCATCTTGAAGGTGCGCATCCACATGTCGACGCCGGCGATCATCGTGCCCAGCCCGCCGCCGAACTTGGCGACCGCGGGTTCGGCGTTCTTCACCTTCTTCAGCTCGTCCGCGATCCAGCTGGAACGCAGCGTCGTCTCGTACTCGAACACCTCGTCATTGGCGCGGTCGGCGGCGATGGCGGCGGCCATGCTTTCGGCCGCCAGCATGCCCGATTTCATCGCGGTGTGGCTGCCCTTGATCCGGGGCACGTTGACGAAGCCCGCCGCGCAGCCGATCAGCGCGCCGCCGGGGAAGGTCAGCTTGGGCACCGACTGCCAGCCGCCCTCGTTGATGACGCGCGCGCCATACGACACGCGCTTGCCGCCTTCCAGGATCCTGCGGATGTCGGGGTGCTGTTTCCAGCGCTGGAATTCCTCGAACGGATAGAGATAGGGGTTCGCGTAATCGAGCGCGACCACGAAGCCCAGCGCCACCTGTCCGTTAGCCTGGTGATAGAGGAAGCCCCCGCCCCACGCGTCGTTTTCGGAAAGCGGCCAGCCCTGCGTGTGGATCACGCGGCCCGGGACGTGCTTTTCGGGATCGATGTCCCACAGTTCCTTCATGCCGAGGCCATAGGTCTGCGGCTGGCAGTTCGCTTCCAGGTCGAAGCGCGACTTCAGCTGCTTGGTCAGCGACCCGCGCGCCCCTTCGGCGAACAGCGTGTACTTGCCGTGCAGTTCCATGCCCGGCTGGTAATCCGCCTTGTGGCTGCCGTCGGCGGCCACGCCCATGTCGCCGGTCGCCACGCCCTTGACCGACCCGTCGTCGTTCCAGAGGATCTCCGCCGCCGGGAAGCCGGGGAAGATCTCGACCCCCAGCCCCTCGGCCTTTTCGGCCAGCCAGCGGCACAGATTGCCCAGGCTGCCGGTATAGTTGCCGTCATTGGTCATGAACGGCGGCAGCATGATCTCGGGCATGGAATACTTGCCGCCGCGCGTCAGCGACCAGTGCATGTTGTCGGTGACGGGCGTGTCGGCCATCGGGCATCCGTCGTCGCGCCAGTCGGGCAGCAGCTCGTCCAGCGCGCGCGGATCGACCACCGCGCCCGACAGGATGTGCGCGCCGATCTCCGACCCCTTTTCAAGGACGCAGACCTCGAGCGCGTCGTTCACCTGCTTGAGGCGGATGGCCGCCGCCAGCCCCGCGACGCCGCCGCCGACGATGACGACATCATAGGGCATGGATTCGCGTTCGGACATGACAGGCTCCCTCTTTGTGGCGCGGTCCGTCGGCGCGGGACGGACCGTGTGCTTTCTTGCAAGAGGACTTGATTGCAGAACGCGGCGTGGTCAAGGGTAACCGCCGAAAAATCGGATTCCCATGCAGGCAGGGACTTGACCTCTTCCAACGACCCAACAGCCGCGCGCGGCGCCAATTCGGCCCTGGTCGAAAGCTGGTCCGCGTTCTGGGCGGACGCGGGCGTCGACATGGCGTTCGACGACGATCCGCGCGACTGGCTGGCAGAGGGGGCACCCGCTGCCGATGCCCCGCAGCCGCGCGAAGGCGAAACACCCAGGCCCCCCAGGCCCCGGCCCGTGCAGGCCGCCCCCGCCGCGCCCAGGATCGGCGGGCCAGAGGACGGCTGGCCGACCACCCTGCCCGCGTTTCGCGACTGGTGGATGACGCAGCCCCTGATCGACGCGGGCGCGGTCGCGGGCCGCGTCGCGCCGGTGGGCGAAGCGGGCGCAAGGCTGATGGTGCTGGTCACCGACCCCGCGCCCGACGACCGGGACACGCTGCTGTCGGGCGAGGACGGGCGGCTGCTCGACGCGATGCTGGCGGCGATGGGGCTGACCCGCGCGGACTGCTATCTCGCCTCCGCCCTGCCGCGCCCGACCCCTGCCGCCGACTGGCGCGCGCTTCATGCCGAGGGGCTGGGCGCATTATTGCGTCATCACGTCGCATTGGCGGCCCCGCAGATGCTGGCGGTATTCGGCGGCGAACTGGTCAAGATCCTGGCGCCGGAGCGATTCGACGCAGGCTCCGCGCAGGGTTCGATCGGCGTTAAAACCGGCGGGGAAGCGCGGGAAATTCCGCTGCTTGCAAGTTATCCACTGGCGGTCATGCGCGGCAGGCCGCAGGCGAAGGCGCTTTGGTGGGGCCGCTGGCTGACCCTCTCGCGCGCGTCTTGACGAAATCAACGCGCGGATTCACCCTTTGTTGAATATCGTTTTTTACCCCCATGTGCGGGAGGGCGCGCGGGCGAGCACCCGTTTTTTGCGCTGGCTGGAACAGGCAAGAAGGAACCGCTGATCCATGGCTGCCAATCTGTCCCGGCGTCTGACCGGGCCCCTTGTCTCTATGCTGGCACTGGCCGCGCTGGGCACCGCGCCCGCGCAGGCGAATGTCGCCAATGCCATCGCCTCGGTCGAGCAGACGGCCCAGATCCCCGCGCAGTTGAGCGAGGAGGACCGCGCGTTCTATGCCGAGGTGTTCCGCCAGATCGATGCGGAGAACTGGGCGCAGGTCGACTACATGCTGGCGCAGAAGCCCGACGGGCCGCTGACGCAACTGGCGCTGGCCGAATATTACCTCGCCCCGACCTCGCCCAAAATCGAGCTGCCCGCGCTGAACGCGTGGCTGGCGCGCGGCACCGAACTGCCGCAGGCGGGACAGATCGGGCGGCTGGCACTGAAGCGCGGGCTGGAAAGCGCGCCCAGCCTGCCCAGCACGCAGCGGCTGGTGTCGATCCGCGCGCCTGAAAAGCGCACGCGCCCGCGTTCGGTGGGTGACGGGTCGATGCCCGAATCCATCGCGACGTCGATCCTCGAGCGTATCAGCAACGACGATCCGAACGGCGCGCGCATCCTGCTCGACGGGGTTGACGCGGGGCTTTCCACCAGCGCGCGGGCCGAATGGCGCCAGCGCGTGGCGTGGAGCTATTACATCGAGAACGACGACAACAACGCGCTGACCCTGGGCCGCGTCGTCGCCAATGGCGGCACCGGCCCCTGGGTGGCCGAGGGCTGGTGGGTCGCGGGCCTTGCCGCGTGGCGGCTGAACAATTGCGAGATGGCGGCGGACGGCTTCACCCGCGCCGCGCAGACCGCCGACAACCAGGAACTGCGCGCCGCCGCGCATTACTGGGCCGCGCGCAGCTTTACCCGCTGCCGCCAGCCAGAGGAAGCCGCCCCGGCGCTGCGCCGCGCGGCGGGCTATTCCGAAACGCTCTACGGCATGCTGGCCGCCGAACAGCTGGGCATGCGCCTGCCGCCGATCCACGCGGGCGGCGGGTTCGACCGCGGCGACTGGAACGCGCTGGCGTCCAACCCCAATATCCGCACCGCGGTCGCCCTTACCGAAATCGGGCGCGAGGGGCTGGCCGACGAAGTGCTGCGCCACCAGGCGCAGATCGGCAGCCCGCAGCAGTACCAGCCGCTTGCCCGGCTGGCGCGGACGCTGGGCTTGCCCGGCACGCAGCTGGCGATGGCCTATGCCGCGCCTCCGGGAACCAAGCCCGACAGCGCGACGCGCTATCCGCTGACGCGCTGGCAGCCGGTCGACGGCTGGCGGGTCGATCCCGCGCTCGCCTTTGCGCATACGCTGCAGGAATCGCGCTTTCAGCCCGAGGCGATCAGCCCGGCGGGCGCGGTGGGGCTGATGCAGATCATGCCGATCACCGCGCGCCAGCACGCGGGCCTGGGCCTGGGGCAGAGCACCTCGGCGCTGCAGGACCCGGCCACGAACATGAGCTATGGGCAGAAGAACCTGGAAATGCTGCGCGACGCCAGCGGCACGCAGGGGCTGCTGCCCAAGATCATGGCCGCCTATAACGCGGGGCTCTCGCCGGTGCAGCGCTGGAATACCGAGATCAATGCGCAGGGCGATCCGCTGCTCTGGATGGAATCGATCCCCTATTGGGAAACGCGCGCCTATGTCGCGATCGTGACGACCAATTACTGGATGTACCAGCGCCAGCTGGGCCGCGATTCCGATGCGCGCGAGGCCTATGCACAGAACCTGTGGCCGCGTTTTCCCGGCGTGTCGGGCAGCGACGCGGTGGCGATGCACGGCAAGGAAGTGACCTCCTCCACCGTGCTGAGCGGGGGCTGAGGCAGGCGACATGGCGATCGACGAGAGCAGGACTTTCAGGCCCATCAATATCGCGCTGCTGACCGTGTCGGACACGCGCACCCGCGCGGACGATACCAGCGGCGACATCCTGGCGGACCGCATTGCGGCGGCCGGGCACAACCTGGCCGACCGCGCGATCATCCGCGACGATGCCGAACTGATCACTGCCGAACTTCACCGCTGGATCGAGGACGAGAATATCGATGCGGTGGTGACGACCGGCGGCACCGGCCTGACCGGCCGCGACGTCACGCCCGAGGCGCTGGACCGCGTGAAGACGCGCGACATCCCGGGCTTTGGCGAACTGTTCCGCTACCTCAGCCTCAAGACCATCGGCACCAGCACGGTGCAGTCGCGCGCCTGCGCGGTGGTGGCGCGGGGCACCTATATCTTCGCATTGCCGGGATCGAACGGCGCGGTGAAGGACGGCTGGGACGGTATCCTTGCCGAACAGCTCGACAGCCGGAACCGGCCCTGCAATTTCGTCGAACTGATGCCGCGGCTTAGGG
>JAPYSD010000227.1 GCA_029936705.1 Croceicoccus sp.
GCGCAGGACAGCGCTGCCGACGAACCCGCCATGGCCGAACCGGCCTTCGCAGAGCCGGCCTTTGCCGAACCGGCCTTCGATACCGAAGACGCGCAATCCACCGCGCGCGGCAACGACATCATCGTCACCGCCACCAAGCGCGCGCAGACGTTGCAGGACGTCCCCGTCGCCGTCAGCGTCACGACCGAGGCGCAGATCGAGCGCGCCGAGATCCGCGACCTGAAGGACCTGACGACCGAGGTGCCGACCCTGCGCGTCATCCAGCTGCAGTCGAGCGCCAACACCAATTTCATCATCCGCGGTTTCGGCAATGGCGCGAACAACGCCGGGATCGAGCCTTCGGTCGGCGTGTTCGTCGACAATGTCTATCGCTCGCGCAGCGCGGCGCGGATCAACGATCTGCCCGACCTCGAGCGGATCGAGGTGCTGTCCGGCCCGCAGTCGACCCTGTTCGGCAAGAACGCCAGCGCGGGCGTCATCTCGGTCACCACGCGCGAGCCGCAGTTCGACTTCGGCGGCCAGGCCGAGATCAGCTATGGCAATTACGACGCGATGGTCGCCAAGGGCGTCGTCACCGGCCCGATCACCGACAGCATCGCCGCCTCCATCGCGGGCGGGATCAACAAGCGCGACGGATATATCCGCGACGAGGCGCTGAACCGCGACACCAACGAGCGCAACCGCTGGTTCACCCGCGGGCAATTGCTGTTCGAGCCGAACGACCTGTTCAAGGTTCGACTGATCGGCGATTACGAAAAGACGGACGAGGATTGCTGCGCCACCGTGCTGCTGCAGAACGGCTTCACCGGCGCGGCGGTGAACGCAATCGGCGGGCGCTTCTCCGATCCGGCCGATCCGTTCGCCGATGTCGTCTATTCGAACTTCCCCTCGACCAACGATATTCAGAACTGGGGTTTCTCGGGCCAGGTCGATTTCGGCTACGGCCCGTTCGGCATCACCTCGATCACTGCCTATCGCGGGGTCGATGCGCTGACCAACCAGGATTCGGATTTCACCAGCGCCGATCTCATTTCCGAGAACTCGCAGGATCTGAACATCCGCACCTTTACCCAGGAAGTGCGCGCCACCGCCGAATTCGGCCCGGCCAGCATCCTGCTGGGCGCGTTCTATTTCAACGAGAAGATCGACCAGACCAACGACCTGCTGCTGGGCAGCGATTTCCGGCCCTATGCCGACCTGCTGATCCGGGCGCAGACCGCCGGCGCCTTTACCGCCGACAGTGTCGAGCAGACGGTGGGCGCGCTGCTGGGAGATCCGACCCGGTTCGTGGGCCGGTTCTTCGGCAACGGGCAGGGCCTGGATGAGGCCTATACGCTGGACAACGACGCGATCAGCATCTTCGGCCAGGTCGATTTCGAGGTTACCGACCGGCTGACGCTGACCGCGGGGCTGAACTATACGAAGGACAACAAGACCTTCACCACCAACACCGCGACCAGCGACGTGTTCTCGACCATCGACCTGGTGCAGGTCGGCGGGATCGGCATCTATCAGCAGGCCTTGTCGACCACTATCGGCAATGCGCTGATGCTGGGCCGCCCGGCAAGCGCGGCAGAGATCGGCGCCTTTGCGGGCGCCAATCCGCAGGCTTTTGCCGCGATCAATGCCGGATCGCAGGCCTTTGCCGACGCCAATGCCGCCAATCCCGACGTCAATCCGCTGCTGGGGCTGCAGGCGCTACAGTTCCTGCCGCCGTTCCAGAACGTGCCCAATGCGGTCGAAAGCGGCAAGATCAAGGACGACGACCTCGCCTTCACCCTGCGCGCGGCCTATGATTTGTCGGACAGCGTCAATCTCTATGCGTCCTATGCGACGGGGTACAAGCCGCCGTCGGTGAACCTGTCGCGCGACAGCCGCCCGACGCCCGCCGACCGGCAGGCGCTGGTCGCGGCGGGCCTGGCCGTGCCCAACCTGACGGCGGGCAGCCGCTTTGCCGACGCAGAGGAATCGGAAGTCTACGAGATCGGGGTCAAGGGCAACTGGGGCCTGGCGCAGCTGAACTTCGCCGCGTTCCGCCAGTCGATCACGGGTTTCCAGTCCAACATCTTCACAGGCACCGGCTTCTTCCTGGCCAATGCGGGCGAACAGCAGGTGACGGGCTTCGAATTCGACGGCACCATGTACCCGGTCGAACCGCTGATGCTGCGGCTGGCGATCACCTATCTCGACGCCGAGTACAAGGATTTCCCGGTGTCGGGCGTCGGCGACCTGACCGGGCAGGCGGTCGCGGGCGTGCCGCCGATCGCGCTGACGACATCGGCGCAGTACACGCATGAATTCGGCAATGGGTCGCAGCTGATCGCGCGCGGCGCGTATCACTACGAATCGCCGGTCCAGGTGGTCGAGGGTCTGCCCGGCTTCATCGATCTGGGGCAAGAGGCCGCCATCGGCGCGGTGCGGGCGTTCCCGCGGCAGGTCGACGATGTCTCGGCCTCGCTCACCTGGATCAGCGACATGGGGCTGGAGGTATCGGTGTGGGGCCGCAACCTGCTGAACGATCGCTACCTGCTTTCGATCTTCGATACGCCTATCCAGCCGTTAAGCTTTTCGGGCTATCCCAATCAGCCGCGGACCTATGGTATGACCGCGCGCTACAAGTTCTGATTCCCTTGCGGAATCGTATCCGGATCTGACCGTAAGCGTCAGGGGAGAGGGAAGGGGCCGCATCCGGCAAGGGTGCGGCCCCTTTTCGTTGGCCGCGCGCCGACCCCCGCGCAAACTATTTTGCAATCCATCCCCAAATACGGAATACAGTCGCCGGACGGATTTTCGACAGGGGGGATTGTCCATGCACTACATGCTGATGCCGTTGATGCGCTATTTCGACTTTTCGGGCAGGTCGCGGCGCAAGGAATACTGGATGTTCGCGCTGCTCAACCTGATCATCGTGACCATCTTCATGACCGTGCTGTTTTCACTGGGGTATTCGATCGATCCCTATGGCGCGTCCGCGGGCGGGCCGGTGATGTGGCTGATCATGGCGGTGATGGGCGTCTATTCGCTGATGATCCTGATCCCCTCGATCGCGGTGCAGGTCCGGCGGTTCCACGACCAGGACAAGTCGGGCTGGTTCGTGCTGATCAACCTCGTGCCCTATGTCGGCGGGATCATCGTGCTGGTGTTCATGCTGCTGGAAGGCACGCGTGGGCCGAACAAATATGGCCCCGATCCCAAGGAAGGCTTCGCTCGCGGTGTCTAGGGCTCGCGGTGTCTAGGGCTCGCGGTGTCTGGGGCGCGCGGCGTTCAGGTCACAGCGATCGCAGCGCGCTTGCCGGGCGGGCGCGCAGCACGGGTATGGATGCGGCGGTGGCGGCAATGATGACCAGCGCCGCGCCGCCCGCCAGCACGCCCAGCACCAGCGCCCAGTCGGGCCGGAAGGGCAGGTCGAACAGGCCCGTCATCACGCCCCAGCCGATCAGGCTGCCCAGCGCCAGCGCGACCAGCGCCAGCAGACCTGCCAGCAGCGCATAGCGCACTGCCAGCGCGCCCAGCACCTGCGCGCGGCTGGCGCCCAGCACCCGCAGCACCACGGTTTCATACGTCTCGCGCGCTCGCGCCGCGGCAATCGCGCCCAGCAGCACGGCCAGCCCCGCCAGCACCGTGACCGACGCTGCCGCCAGGATCGCCGCCGCCATGCTGCCCAGGATGTCGCGTGCCTGGGTCAGCACCGCGCCGACCTCGATCACCGCGCTGCCGGGGAACTCGCGCACCATCGCGCTCAGCAGCGCGCGCCGGTCCGCGCCTTCCGCCAGCGAGACGGTGGCGGCAAAGCTGTGCGGCGCATCGGCAATGGCGCCGGGGCTGAAAACCAGTACGTGGTTGAAACCCAGGTCGTCCCACTCGATGGTCCGGAACGATGCCACGGTCGCCTCGCGCTGGGTTCCCAGCAGGCCATAGCGCAGCCGGTCGCCGATCTTCAGCCCGATGGGCCGCGCCAGGTCCTCGTCGACCGAGACCAGCGCCTCGCTTGCGCCTTGCTCTTCGCTCCACCATTCGCCCGCGGTGATGGTGTTGCCGTCAGGCACGGCGCTGGCATAGGTCACGCCGCGCTCACCGTTCAGCGCCCAGGCGCCCTCGGGCACGTCCTCAAGATCCTCGACATTGGTCATGGCGCCTGCGGGGCCATAGGCGATGATCGTCGCGCGCAGGTTCGGCACCGCGCGCACGCCCGACCCTGGCGCGATCCGGTCGACCAGCGCGGCAAAACGGTCGACGTCCTCGCTGGGCAGGTCGATCACGAAATAGTCCGGCGCGACTTCCGGCACGCTGCTTTCGACATAGCGGTCGAGCGCGGACTGGATGCTGGCGATGGCGGCAAAGGCGGCCAGCCCGAACCCAAGCGCCGTCGCCAGCGCCACCGTCGGCGCGCCCGGCCGGTCCAGCGACGACAGCCCCATGCGCACCGCCAGCCCGGGCCGGAAACGGCCCCCGCCAGTCCGCGGCACGCCGCGCGCCAGGCGCTTGATGCCCAGCCCGATCAGCGCCAGCAGACCCAGCACCGCCGCCGCGCCGACGATGAACCACAAGTTGAGCATCGGATCGCGCGCACCCAGCAGGACCAGCGCGACCAGCAGCAGCAGCCCGATGCCCACCGGCAGCGCAGCGGCCCGCCACACCGCGATGCGCCCGCCCGCGCCCGAACGGAACAGGGCCATCGCCGTCACTTCGCGCGCGGCGATCAGCGGCGGTGCGGCAAAGATCAGCGCGACCAGCAGCGCGAACCCCGCCGCCCGGGCCAAGGCGGCGATGTCGAAGCTGAAGCGTGCCTCCACCGGCAGCATGCCTTCCAGCATCGATGCCAGCAGCGGCACGGCCAGGTAGCCCAGAACCAGCCCGGCGGCCACGCCGACCAGCGCGGCGGCCACGACCTGCACCGCGTGAATGCGCATGACATCGCCGCTCGACGCGCCCAGCACCTTCAGCGTGGCGATCGACGTGCGGCGGCTTTCCAGCCATGACGTGACCGCGCCCGCGATGCCGATGCCCGCGATGAACAGCGCGGCCAGCCCCACCAGCGTCAGGAACTGCCCCATGTTCGCCATCAGCCGGTCCGCCCCGGGCGAGGCGCGGTCGCGCGTGCGATATTCCCATCCGGCGGCGGGAAAGCGCCTGGTGAAGGTCTCGGAGACTTCCTCTACATCGGCGGGGGCCGGCAGTTTGACCCGGTATTTGAAACGCGCCATCGATCCGGTCTGCACCAGCCCGGCATCGGCCAGCGTCGCTTCGGAAACCAGCATCGGCGGGCCCAGGGAGAAACCCTCCGAAAGCCGGTCGGGCTCGTTCGCGATCAGCCCCGTCAGGCGCACCTGCGTTTCGCCCAGCCGGACGCTGGCACCTTCGTCAATGTCCAGCCGGTCAAGCAGGCCGGGATCGACCCACGCTTCGCCCCGGGGCGGGGCGCCGACGCTGCGGCCGTCCTGCAGCGTCAGTTCGCCATAGAGCGGATAGGCCCCGTCGATGGCTTTCAGTTGCACCGGCGCGCCCACGACATCGTCGCCGCTGCCGGTGGAAGCGATGGCCTGCATGCGCACCCCGCCCGAAACCGGGCCCAGCGCTTCCATCGCGGCCAATTCCTCGGCATTGGCAGGCTGGCCATAGCGGCGGAACTCGACATCGCCGCCCAGGATATCCTGCCCGCGCGTCGCCAGCTCGCCCCGGATCGCGCCTTCCAGCGTGCCGATGGCCGACAGCGCCGCCGCGCCCAGGAACAGGCAAACGATCAGCAGGCGCAGCCCGCGAAACCGCCACGAGAAATCGCGCCGCGCCAGCCGGAGGGCCAGCGACCAGCGCGCGGCGAGCGCGTTCATAGGGGGCTGGTGCCCAGGCGGTCGGACACGATGCGCCCGTCGGCCAGTTCCAGAACGCGCTGGCAGCGTTCGGCCAGCGCCGGGTCATGGGTGATCAGGAACAGGGTCGCCCCGCTCGATCCGCGGCGGGCGAACAGCAGGTCGATGATCTCGGCCCCCGTCGCGCTGTCCAGATTGCCGGTCGGCTCGTCCGCGAAGATCAGCGCCGGGCGTGGGGCCAGCGCGCGCGCGATGGCCACGCGCTGCTGCTCGCCGCCCGAAAGCTGCGCGGGAAAATGGTCCAGCCGGTGGCCGAGGCCCACGGCTTCCAGCTCGGCGCGGGCACGATCGAACGCGTCGGGCATCGCGGCCAGTTCCAGCGGCGTCGCCACGTTTTCCAGCGCGCTCATCGTTGGCAGCAGGTGG
>JAPYSD010000228.1 GCA_029936705.1 Croceicoccus sp.
GGAGAACATGATCCTGATGGGGGACATCAAGATCCCCAAGGCCGCGATTTCCAAGCAGATCGCCGATTCGGTCGATTTGATCGTGCAGGTAAAGCGCCTGCGCGACGGTTCGCGCCGCACCACCCAGATCACCGAGGTGATCGGCATGGAAGGCGACGTCATCGTCACGCAGGACCTGTTCAAGTTCGAGTATCTGGACGAGGGCGAGGACGGCAAGATCATCGGCGAGCACCGTTCGACCGGCCTGCGCCCCTATACGCTGGAAAAGGCGCGCCAGTACGGCTTCGACCAGGCCTACCTACAGTCCTGCCTGTAACGGGCCGGGCTGCCGCCTGTCAGGGCGACAGCCACGTCAGCAGCGCCAGCGACCCGGCGATCACCGCCACCAGCAGCGCCGCCATGAAAACGCCGGTCCACGGCATGCAGCCGACCGCGTCGGGCCGCGCCCGGCGCGCACGGCGCCAGTCGCCCAGCCAGGCCACCACGGCCAGCAGCAGGGCGCCCGCCGCCAGCATCGTCCAGTGCCCCGCATCGCTTGCCGTCAGCCAGTCGATCACTTCTGCCCGTCCTCTTGCCGCGCCCATTCATGCTGCAGCGCAAAACGCACTTGATATGCAGGACGCCGCGGTCCCATAGGGCGCTATGCCCCAGACCCCAAGCCCTGCCGACACGCCGACCGGCCAAGACGCAGAGGACGTGGAGGGCGGCCCGCCCGGCCGGGATGCCCCCGGCAAGCCTGCGCTGGCGCGGCAAAGGCCCACGCTGGCACTGGTGCTGCGGCTGGGGGCGGCGCTGACGCTGGCCACCATGTTCGCGCTGGTCAAGCTGGGGCATGAACACGGCCTGCCGCTTTCGCACATGCTGCTGATCCGGCAGGCGGCGTCGATCCCCCTGCTCTGCACCTGGCTGGCGCTGACGACGGGGTTCGCGGTCATGCGCACCAACCGGCTGGGCGCGCATGTCATGCGCTCGGTCTATGGCGGTACGGGCATGGTGCTGAACTTCCTGGCGCCGATCCTGCTGCCGCTCGCCGTGTCCACCACCTTCAGCTTCACCGCGCCGATTTTCGCGGTGATCCTCTCGGCCGTGGTGCTGCACGAGCATGTCGGGAAATGGCGCTGGATGGCGGTGCTGCTGGGCTTTGCGGGCGTGCTGGTGGTGGCGGGACCGGGCGGCGCGCAGATCCCGCTGACCGGCGCGCTGGTCGCCATCGGCGCGGCGTTCATGGTGGCGCTGGTCTCCATCCAGATCCGCGACCTGGCGCAGACCGAAAACAGCGTGGTGATCGTGCTCTATTTCGCGCTTTTCACCATACCGATCCTGTTCGTGTGGTCGTTGTTCGACGGCTGGACGAGCGACCCTGCCGACCTTGCCATACTGATCGGGATCGGCGTCGCGGGCACGCTGGCACAGGTGCTGCTGACGCTGGCGCTGCGCTTTGGCCAGGTGGCGAGCGTGATCGTCATGGACTACGTCTCGCTAATCGCGGCGGCGTTCTATGGGTGGTCGCTGTTCGGCAATCTGCCGCCCGCCAGCCTGTGGCTGGGCGCGCCGCTGATCATCGCGGCGGGCGTCGTCATCGTGGTGCGCGAACAGATCTTGCGCCGCCGGCGAATCCGCAACCTCGAGCCTTAGGCGGAAATATCCCCCGGAACCGGTTTCGTGTCCCGGCGTTGTTGGTGCACTGGAAAGACAAAGGAGCCTCCAATGATCCGTCGTATCGCTATTGCCTGCGCGCTTGGCTCGCTGGCCCTCACCGCCGCTGCCTGCAACACCGTGAAGGGCGCTGGCGAAGATATCGAATCCGTTGGCCAGGCCGGTGAAGACGCCATCGACTAAGGCATCTTCGACAAGTTTCTAACGGACGACGCCCGCCTTAACCGGCGGGCGTTTTTCGTTGTGGGCTGGAATTGCCCGTCATGCCCTGCGGAAATGCAGCAGCAGATTATTGGCAGGCATCTGGCGCCGTGCGGCAAGCTCCAATCCGTGTCCCCGCGCAAGCTCCGCCACGTCCTCCAGCCGGCGCAGGCCCCAGCGGGCATCCCGCATCCGCAGCGATCGGTCGAAATCTCGATTGGACGGCGCGGTCGCGATATCATCCGCCAGGAACGGGCCATAGGCGATCAGCGGCGCACCCGGCGGCAGGATACGCGCCGCGCCCGCGAACAGCCCCTCGGTCGCTTCCCAGGGGCTGATATGGATCATGTTGATGCAAAGCACTGCCTCTGCCCTATCGATGGGCCAGTCGGATGCGCTCGCGTCCAGCGCCAGCGGTTCGCGCAAATTGTCCGGCCCCTCCGCCGCGCGCCACGCCGCGATGGAGCGGATCGCGTCCGGATCGGGATCGCTCGGCTGCCATCGCAGCGACGGGAACCGGCGGGCGAAATACAGCGCATGCTCGCCCGAACCGCTGGCGATTTCCAGCACGGTGCCGGTCGGGGGAAGAATCTCCGCAAGGCTGGCGGCAATGGGCTCGCGGTTGCGCTCCGCCGCGGGGGCGTGACGCCGCTCGTCCAGCCAGCGGTCGGCAGGGTCGTGGCCCATGCTGGAACCGGTGTTGTCGGCGGCAGCGGGGTCAGATCCAGCGGCGGACACGGCGGCGATACTCCTCGAACTCGGTTCCGAAACGGGCTGACAGATGGCGCTCCTCACGCGCGATGACCAGCCGATCGATCAGCAGCACCGCGACCGGCAGCAGCAACAAAGCGCCCATGCTGTCCAGCGCCAGCGCCAGCCCCAGATGCACCAGCGCCATGCCCAGGTACATCGGATTGCGGCTGAAGCGATAGACACCGCCCGGCACGAATGCCGCATCGGGCTTCCACGGTTCGGGATCGTTGCCCGCCCTGCGAAACGCGAACAGCGCCGCTGCGCCCAGCAGAACGCCGATCCCGCAGATCACGCCGCCCGCCGCGCGAACGGGAAAGGGCATCGCGGGACGAAGCCCCAGCCAGTCGTCCGCGGCCAGCCCCGCCAGCAGCAGCCCTGCAAAGATCAGCGGCGGCGGAAAGCGTATGCCTGCGCTCGCTCCCTCGCCGCCGCTCATCGGATCAGCTTCCGCCCAGCTCGCACAGTGCCGGTTCGCCCGCTTCACCGGCAGGGGCCTTCCACGTCAGCACGGGTTTGCGCGCGGCGCGGGTCTCGTCCATCCGGCGGCGCGGGGCGAAATGCGGCGCGGATTTCAGCGTCTCGTCGCCTGCCTTCGCCCGTTCGGCCAGGCTGCGCATCGAATTGATCAACCTGTCGAGCCCCATCTTGCTCTCGGTCTCGGTCGGTTCGACCAGCATCGCGCCGTGGACGACCAGCGGGAAATAGACCGTCATCGGGTGGAACCCCTCGTCGATCAGCCCCTTGGCGATGTCCAGCGTGGTCATCCCCTCGGGCAGGTCGTCATCGCTGAACAGCGCCTCGTGCATGCACGGTCCTGCATCGGCAAAGGGCGCGTCCAGCACGTCCTCAAGGCTGCGCAGGATGTAATTGGCGTTCAGCACCGCGTCCTCTGCCACCTGGCGCAGACCGTCCGCGCCGTGCGACAGCATATAGGTCAGCGCGCGGGTGAACATGCCCATCTGCCCGTGGAACGCGGCCATGCGGCCAAAGCTCTGCGGGGCGTGCTCGGGCTGCTGGCGTTCCTCCACCATGCGCAGGCGGCCCTTGTCGTCGCGGCGGACGAAGGGGATCGGCGCGAACGGCGCCAGCGCGGCGGACAGCACCACCGGCCCGCTGCCCGGACCGCCGCCGCCATGCGGGGTGGAGAAGGTCTTGTGCAGGTTGATGTGCATCGCATCGACGCCCAGGTCGCCGGGCCGCACCTTGCCCACGATGGCGTTGAAGTTCGCTCCGTCGCAATAGACCAGCCCGCCCGCGGCATGCACCGCGTCCGAGATCGCCTTCATGTCCCGCTCGAACAGGCCGCAGGTGTTGGGATTGGTGATCATCACCCCCGCCACGTCCGGCCCCAGCCGCGCCTTCAGCGCCTCTAGGTCGACGCGACCGTCCTTCGTCGCGGGAATGTCCTCTACCCGGTATCCGGCAAAGGCCGCGGTGGCCGGGTTGGTGCCGTGCGCGCTTTCGGGGACCAGGATCACCTCGCGCGCGTCGCCGCGCGCTTCCAGCGCGGCGCGGATGCACAATATGCCGCACAGTTCGCCATGCGCGCCCGCCTTGGGGCTCATCGCGACCGCGCTCATGTTCGTCAGCTTCATCAGCCAGTCGGCCAGCTGCTCGATCACCGCATAGGCACCCTGCACCGTGTCCATCGGCTGCAGCGGGTGGATGTCCGCGAAACCGGGCATGCGGGCCACCGCCTCGTTCAGCCGGGGATTGTGCTTCATCGTGCACGAACCCAGCGGGAACGGACCCAGGTCGATGGCATAGTTCTGCCGCGACAGGCGGGTGTAGTGGCGCACCGTCTCCGGCTCTGCCAGCGCGGGCAGTTCGACGGGCTTGCTGCGCGTGAACTTGGCCAGCGCGGGCGACACCGCTTCGGGCACGTTGTCGAAATCGACGCCGCACTTGCCTTCGGATCGAAGCTCGAAGATCAGCGGTTCTTCCAGGTTTAGCGCGCGGTCCCCGCTTGCCGTGGGGGGGGCCGTTTCGGGCGCTTCCACGTCGACCGCGCCCATTTCCGGCTTCCAGCCGCTGCGATTGATGCTGTTCATGCCATTTCCTCCCGCAGCGCGCCGGCCAGATAGTCGATGTCCTCGTCGCTCACCGTCTCGGTCACCGCGACGAGCAGTCCCTCGGCCATGTCGGGCCGGTCGGGGAACAGGCGGCCCATCGACACGCCGCCCAGGATCTCGCGCTTGGTCAGCACATAGGCGACCTCGCGCGCGTCCTTGCCGGCCAGCCGCAGGGTGAACTCGTTGAAGAAATTGCCTTCGTTGACCACCTCGACGCCGGGGATCGCGCCCAGCCGCTCGGCCGCCTGCAGCGCGCGGGCGTGGTTGATACGGGCCAGCCTGCCCAGCCCGTCGCCGCCCAGCAGCGTCATGTGGATCGAGAACGCCAGCGCGCACAGGCCCGAATTGGTGCAGATGTTGCTGGTCGCCTTCTCGCGCCGGATATGCTGCTCGCGCGTCGAGAGGGTCAGCACGAAGCCGCGCTTGCCGTCGGCGTCCACGGTCTCGCCGCACAGCCGCCCTGGCATCTGGCGCGTGAATTTCTCGCGCGCGCCGAACAGGCCCAGGTACGGCCCGCCGAAGTTGAGTCCCACGCCCAGCGACTGCCCCTCGCCCACCACGATATCGGCGCCTAGCGATCCCGGGCTTTCCAGCAGGCCCAGCGCCACCGGCTCGGTCACCACCGCGATCAGCAGCGCGCCCCTGGCATGGGCGGCATCGGCGATCTTCGCCAGGTCGGGCACGCGGCCCAGTATGTCGGGATATTGCACGACCACCGCCGAGGTGCCGTCATCGATCGCGGCGATCACCGCGTCCTCGCCCGCATCCGCCGACAGCTGCGGCCCCACGTTGACCAGCTCGTCACCGGTGAACCGCGCCATCGTCTGGGCAGAAGACAGGTAATGCGGATGGATCGGCCCCAGCACGGCCCGCTCCCGCCTGGTGATGCGGCCCGCCATCGCGATCGCTTCCCAGCAGGCGGTCGAACCGTCATACATCGACGCATTGGCGATATCGGTGCCGAACATGCGCGCGACCTGCGTCTGGAACTCGAACAGCACCTGCAGCGTGCCCTGCGCGATTTCCGGCTGGTACGGCGTATAGGCGGTCAGGAACTCGCCGCGCTGGATCAAGTGGTCGACCGTCGCCGGGATATGGTGGCGATAGGCCCCCGCCCCCAGGAAGAACGGCGCATCCGCCGCCGACAGGTTCTGCGCGGCCAGTTTCTTCATGTGCCGTTCGACCGCCATCTCGCTGGCGTGCATCGGCAGGCCGGACACGGGATCCTGCAGCAGCGCCTCTGCCGGAACATCGGCGAACAGCGCATCGACATCGTCCGCGCCGATGGTCGCCAGCATGGCGGATCGGTCGCTGGGGGTCAGCGGAAGGTAACGCATGGGATAAGGTCCTTGTGGCCCGCGATCAAAGGCTCTCGAGGAATTTCTTGTAGGCGTCCTCGTCCATCAGCCCTTCCAGTTCGGAAGGATCGGACAGGGCGACCTTGAACAGCCAGCCTTCGCCCTCGGCATCGTTGTTGACCAGCTCGGGCTCGTTTTCCAGCGCGCCGTTCACCTCAGTGATGGTGCCTGACACGGGGGTATAGAC
>JAPYSD010000229.1 GCA_029936705.1 Croceicoccus sp.
TGCCGTGGAGCGAGGCGGGTATCGAGGGTTGCGGCCGCTTCGTGCAGCGGCTGTGGCGCCTGTTCGGGCAGCATGACGCGAACGCGAGCGGCGAGGACAAGGCCGTTGCCCGCAAGCAGCACCAGACCGTCGCCGCGGTGGCCGAGGATATCGAGGCGCTGTCCTTCAACAAGGCGGTCGCCCGCATCTACGAACTGACCGGCATTGTCGAAAAGGCTGCGCCCAGCGCGAGCCGGAGCGAGGCGATCCTGGCGCTGATGAAGCTGGTGTCGCCGATGATGCCGCACCTCGCCGAAGAGGCATGGTCGCGCGCGGGACAGACCGGGCTGGTGGCACAAGCCGCTTGGCCCGAGGTCGATCCCGCACTGCTGGTGGACGACGAGGTAACGGTCGCGGTGCAGGTGAAGGGCAAGCTGCGCGACACGCTGACCGTGCCCAAGGGCCTGCCGAAAGAGGAGCTGGAGGCGCTTGCCCTTGCCAGCGAGAAGGTCCAGCGTAACCTGGAAGGCGCCGAGATCCGCAAGGTGATCGTGGTGCCCGACCGCCTCGTCAACCTGGTCATCTGATGCGAAACTCCGCCCTGCTGCCTGCCTTGTTCATCGCCGCGCTGGCGGTTCCGCTGGGCGGCTGCTCGCTGTCGCCGGTCTATGCGGGCGGCGGTGCGGGCGCGGTGGCACAGGGCCTGCACGCGGTCGAGGTCGCGCCGATTCCGGGGCAATCCGGCTGGCTGATGCGCGACGCCCTGCAGCAGCGCATGGGCACCGAGGGCGGCGGGACGCGCTATCGCCTGGACGTGGTCCTCGACGACCAGCTGACGGGCCTTGGCCTGCTGGGCGACGATACCATCGGGCGCGAACGCCGGACCCTGCGCGCGCGGTACCGGCTGGTCGACCTGTCCAGCGGCGAGACGCTGCTGGATGCGACCGACGGGGCGGACGCGGGGATCGATGTCGTGTCCAGCGAATATGCGACCATCGCCGCCGAGCAGACGGCGCTGGAAAACCTTACGCAGGATGTCGCGGACAGCATCGTGACGCGCATCTCGACGACCCTGCGCCAGCAAGTGCAGCCCCAAGTTGAAGATCAATAACAGCAAGTTCGCGCAGACCGCCCCGCGCGCTGCCGGTTCGGTCAAGGTCTTCTTCTTCTGCGGGCCGGACGAGGCGGGCGTGCATGGCGCCGCCGCGCGGATCGTCGAACTGCTGCCCGAACCCGGCGAACGCGTGGACATCGAAGGCAGCGAGCTGAAGCGCGATCCCGTGCGCCTGTCGGACGAGACGCGCTCGACCTCGCTGTTCGGAGACCGGCGGCACATCATCGTGCGCTCGCAGGGCGAGGAAGCGCATGACGCGCTCAAGATCCTGACCGAAGCGCCGGACGCCGAGATCGCGCAGGGCTGGCCGGTCATCGTCATCGCCAATGGCGCGACCGACAAGTCGCGCAGCGCAAAGCTGCTGGAAAAGCGCGACGACGCGCTGGTGGTGATGTTCTATCCGCCCGACCTGCGCTCCGTCTCGGCAGAGGTGCGCCGCCTGGCCGATGGCGCGGGGCTGCGCATGGGTGCGGAGCTGGCGCAAAGGATCGCCGCGTCGGTGGCACTGGATACGCGCATGGCGGCCGCCGAAGTGCAGAAGCTGGCGCTCTACCTGGATGCCGACAGCCATGCGCCGCGCAGTGTCACGGCCGAGGATATCGACGCCATCGGGGCGGAGACCGAGGACGACGGCATGATGCCGCTGGTCGATGCGGTCATCTCGGGCGATGTCGCGCGGCTGCCGCACGAGCTGGCGCGATTTCGCCAGCACGGGCTGAATCCGGTGGGCACGGTGCTGGCGATGGAACGCCGCGTGGCGCAGCTTGCCCAGATCGCGGCGCGCATCCGTCCGGGCGAGAATGTCGCCAGGGCGGTGGAGAACGATCCGCGCATCTTCTTCAAGGAACGCGGCGCCATCGCGCGCCAGATGCAGCAATGGCACGGGCCCCGGCTGGCGCGGCTGAGCGACCGGCTGATCGCGCTGCACCGCGCGCTGCTGGCCGACAGCCAGGCCGCGCCGCTGCTGTTCGCGGCAGGCTGTACCGAGATTGCGCGCGCCGCGAACGCGCGGCGTTAATTCTCAGGAACCGAGAAGCTGCCCGACACGCGCCCGCGCGAGTTGGTCGTGCCGCCCACCGCCGACGAGCTGCCCGCGCTGCTGCCGTCCACGCTGGACACGCCGGTGTTGAGGTCGATCACCAGCCGCCCGCCGTTCAGCGTATCCGATCCGCGCCGCAGCGCGACATCGCCGACCAGCGTGATCGTACGGCGGTTGAAGTCGTACACGCCGACATTGCCGCGCGCATTCTCTCCGCCGCGGGTGACGGAAACGCCGCCGGTGGCGGTGATGCGCTGGATACGCAGCGTGCCTGCGTCGGTGTAATCGACGATGGTGCGCCCGGCCGTCAGCCGCAGATCGCCCTGGTTCACGACGACATTGCCCGACAGCACGACGCGGTCCGCGCGGTCCTGCAGCTCGATCCGGTCGGCCGCGTAATCGACCGGCTGGCGCGAGTTGAAACCGGCAATCGCCTGCGCGGACAATTGCTGCGCGCCCAGGACGGCGGCGGCGGTCAGCGCGAAACCGATGGCGGTGCGCTTCGCGATCCGGCGAACGGAGAGTGTGGTGTCGTTCATCATCTTCCCATCACGGCGTCGTCACCGCCCCCGGCTCCATGCGAAGCCTGGCGTCCCCGATAAGCGATATGGTGCGGTCCTGTAAATCGGCCTCGAGCCGGTCGGCGGAGAATGTGCCCATGGGCACGCGCCCGTTGACGCGTCCGTCCCCCACCAGCCTGCGTTCGGGCAGCATGACCGAGACATTGCGCGCGATCATGCGATAGCCGTCCGCCGCCGTGAAATTGACGGCGCCGGGAAAGCGCACTGCTTCGCGGTCGAGGTCGTAGGTGCCGTTCTGCGCGGTCAGCACCGCGGGCCCGTCGTTCATCAGCAGGCGCGCGGTCAGGTCGTTCATCTCGACCACGCCGCGCTCTTTCGAACGCTGCATCGCGCTGCCCGCCTGGACCGAGAAGGGCCGCCCGCGATTGTCGGCGCCGCGGTACATGGCATTGTCGACGACCATACGGTTCTCGGTCAGTTCGACGCGGTTGCGGTCGAGCAGGAAGCTGACCTCGCCCTGCGAGGCGACGGGGGCCAGCACCATCAGCGCCACCAGCACGCCGATGCAGATCGGCAGCGCGACCAGCAGGAAACGGATCAGCCGGTCGTGCGAGCCCCCCGGCGCCGCCTGCAGGCGGCGGTTGTGGCGGACGATGGTGGCCTCGGCGCTCATGCTCGGTCAGTCTCCACGGGCGGTCATGCCTCGTGGCTGAAGATGTCCTTGTCGCCCCAGCCTTCAAGGTCCAGCAGCGCGCGGGAGGGAAGAAAATCGAAACATGCCTGCGCCAGCCCGGTGCGATGCTCGCGTTCCAGGCGGGTGCGGAAGATGGCTACCATCTCGTGCAGATAGCGCACGTCGCTGGCCGCATATTCGCGCTGCGCGTCGTTCAGTTCGGGCGCGCCCCAGTCGCTCGACTGCTGCTGCTTGGAAATGTCCTTGCCCAGCAGTTCGCTGACCAGGTTCTTGAGGCCGTGGCGATCGGTATAGGTGCGCGTCAGCTTGCTGGCGATCTTGGTGCAGAACACCGGCGCGGCCATCACGCCCAGGTAATACTGGATCGCGGCCAGGTCGAAGCGCGCGAAATGATAGTATTTCTCACGCGAGGGATCGGCCAGCACGGCGCAGAGATTGGGCGCGTCATACGGACTGTCGGGCCGGAAGCGGACGAGATGCTCGTCCCCCTGCCCGTCACTGATCTGCACGAGGCACAGCCGGTCGCGCGGGGTGACAAGGCCCATGGTTTCGGTATCGACCGCAATCGGTCCGGGAGCGAGAACCCCTTCGGGCAGGTCCTCTTCGTGAAGATAGACTGTCATAATTATGTCCTTAGGGGTGAACGGCGGTTTTAGAAAGGGGAGAGAATCGGGCCGCTGCGGGGGAAATCGGCGCGCCGGATGCTGGTGCGCGGACGGGTGCAGGCGCTAGGGATCGAAGTCATGACCGATATCGTTCCCCCCAGCTGGGCCCGCGCTCTCGATCCCGTCCTGTCGACCGAGCAGTCGAGGCAGCTGAACGCGTGGCTCGCCGACCAGGAGAACGAGGGGCGTATTATCTATCCGCCGCATGGACAGAGGCTGAACGCGCTTGCACTGACCCCGCTGGAGGAGGTGAAGGTGGTGATCCTGGGGCAGGATCCCTATCACGGGCCGGGGCAGGCGCACGGGCTGGCCTTCTCGGTGCCTGAGGGGGTGAAGCTGCCGCCCTCACTGCGTAATATCTACAAGGAGCTGGCGAGCGATCTGGACATCGCGCCGCCCACGACGGGCGATCTTTCGCACTGGGCGCGGCAGGGGGTGCTGCTGCTGAACAACACGCTGACGGTCGAGGCGGCGAAGGCGGGGTCGCATGCGCGGCGCGGATGGGATGCGATCACCGATGCCTGCGTGAACGCTGTGGCGGCCAGAGAGCAGCCCAGTGTCTTCATCCTGTGGGGCAGCCACGCGCAGCAAAAGGCGCGGTGGATCCCCGAATTGGGTGCCGGATCGCGCCATCTTGTCATCGAAAGCCCGCATCCCAGCCCGCTTTCGGCACATCGCGGGTTTTTCGGGTCGCGGCCCTTCAGCCGCGCCAATGCCTTCCTGCGCGAACAGGGCCGTCAGCCGATCGACTGGTGATGGGTCGCCGCGAGGGCATTCTTCGCGTATGCGCCATGGCGTGAAAAGCGTGATCGCCTTTGGAGAGCCGCGGCTGGATGCCGATCTGGCCAGCATCCTTGCGGTGCCCGGCCCTACGGACACCGGCGAAGCCGAGCGGCTTTCGCCGTGGCGCTTCGCAGTCGACGCGGTGCTGGTGATCGCCGCGACGCTATTGCTGGTGCAGCTGCTGCCAAGAGACGCGAGCGAGCCGCCGCTGCCGCCGACGAGGCCGATCGCCAGCGGACCGATTTCCACGCCGCCCGGCGGGGTCCTTCCGGCGATCCGCGACACTAACGGTAAGGGGGTGCCTGCCGATGCAGCCGGGCCGTCCCCCGCTCGCTCGTCACCCGTGAAGGAAGCGAAGCAGCCCGCGCCGCGGCAGGTTCGCGATCCCGCCGCGCGCGCGGCGCCGAAGCGCGAGGCGGCTCAGCCGGTGCGCCGTGCCGGTCCGCGCCGGTCCGTCGGCTTTCCGGCTGCCACGTCGCGCGATCGGCCAAAGCCGCTGATCGGCGGCGGCCAGCCGGCCAAGCCGATCAAGCGGCACGGCCCGCGTCACCACCGCAAACACTAGCGACGCGGTTTTCGCGCAGGCTTATCTCGGCAGTTCGCTGACGCCCATCAGAGCCTCGTCCACCGAACGCGCGCACTGGCGCCCTTCGCGGATGGCCCACACGACCAGGCTCTGCCCGCGGCGCATGTCGCCGCATGCCCAGACCTTGTCCTCGTTGGTGAGGTAGCTCTGCGTATCGGCCAGCACGTTGCCGCGCGCGTCATATTCGACGCCCGCCTGGTCCAGCATGCCGCCCTTGCGCGGGCCGACGAAGCCCATGGCCAGCAGGATCAGATCGGCCTTCAGCGTGAACTCGCTGCCCGGCACTTCCTTCATCTCGCGCCCCTGCCATTCCAGACGGACGCATTCGAGGCCGGTCACCTTGCCGTTCTCGCCCACCACGCGCTTGGTCAGGATCGCCCAGTCGCGGTCCACGCCTTCCTCGTGGCTGGAGGAGGTGCGCAGCTTGAGCGGCCAGTTCGGCCAGGTCATCAGCTTGTCCTCCTTTTCGGGAGGCTTGGGCATGATCTCGATCTGGGTGACGCTGGCCGCGCCCTGGCGGTTCGAGGTACCGACGCAGTCGGAGCCGGTGTCGCCGCCGCCGATCACGATGACGTGCTTGTCGGTCGCGACCAGCGTTCCACGCGGGGCAGCGCGTTCCTCGCTGTCGCCCGCGTTGCGCTTGTTCTGCTGCATCAGGAATTCCATGGCGAGGCGAACCCCGCTCATTTCCGAACCCGGGATGTCCAGCGTGCGCGCATCTTCCGCGCCGCCCGACAGCACCACGGCGTCGAAGTTTTCCTTCAGCGTCTTCATCGAGATATCGACACCCACCTCGGTGCTGGTGCGGATCGAGACGCCCTCGGCCTCCATCTGCG
>JAPYSD010000754.1 GCA_029936705.1 Croceicoccus sp.
GTTTCGGCCACTTCGATCGAATCGCTGCGGCGGTTCAAGGATGACGTGGACGAAGTCCGTACCGGCCTGGAATGCGGCGTGGTGCTGTCCGACACGAACGACATCAAGCCGGGCGACCAGCTTGAGGTGTTCGAGGTCGAGGAGCGCGAGCGCGTCCTGTAACGCATGGGCGGGGCCGATCCCGATCAGGAGGCGATCGACCGGCGCAGCGATAATGCCGAGGCTACCCCTGGGTGCCTCGGCAGAACGCTGGGCTGCGCATGGACCGTGTCCGGCGGGCTGCTGGTCGCGCCGCTTCCACACATGATGGAGCGCCTGTGATGCCTCGCTACGCGGCTTTCTTCGCCAGCATGAATGTCGGCGGCAATCGCCTCAAGATGACCGACCTGCGCGATGCGCTCGAGCGGGAGGAGCTGGAGGACGTCGAGACGGTCGTCGCCAGCGGGAACGTGCTGTTCTCGTTCGACGAGCGGCCTTCCGACGGACTGTCGGAAATGCTGGCCTTCATCGTGAAGGACCGCTTCGGCTTCGACACTTTCGCCGCCGTCCGCAGCAAGGACGAAGTGCGCGCCGCGATCGAGGACAATCCCTTTCACGGCGCTGGAAAAAACGGGGGCGAGGACAAGCGCGTCCACACGCTGTTCCTGGACGGCGCAGCCGATCCGGACCAGTTCGGCGTCCTGACCGCCGCTTATGAAGGTCGCGGGCCCGAACGCATCGCGCTTGGCGACCGGTGCCTCTATGTCGACTTCGTCGAGGGCGTTGGCGACAGCCGGCTGACCGGACCGTTCATCCAGCGCAAGCTGGACCGCCGCTTTACCGCGCGCAACATGGCGTCATTGAAGCGCATACTGGAAAAGATGGACTGACAATGGCTCGCAATTCCACCCCCGAACAGCAATCCGTTCGCGTCCTGAAAGTGGGCGAGCGGGTGCGTCATATCCTGTCGGAACTGCTGTCGCGCGGCGAGGTGCACGACGATACGATTTCCGCGCATGCCGTCAGCGTGACCGAAGTGCGCATGTCGCCCGACCTGCGCCAGGCCAAGGTCTATGTGAAACCGCTTCTGGGTGCGCAAGAGGGCAAGGTGGTCAAGGCGCTGCAGATCAACACCGCCTTCTTCCAGCGCGAGGTGGCGCAGCGGCTGGGGCTGAAATTCGCGCCCAAACTGCAGTTCCGCGCGGATGAGACGTTCGACGAGGCGGGCCGGATCGAGCGCCTGCTGGACGATCCGCGCGTCCGCCGCGACATCGCGGAAGACGAGGAC
>JAPYSD010000230.1 GCA_029936705.1 Croceicoccus sp.
AGGTCGCCGATGTAGATGATGTTGTCGTTCTTGAGGCAGTTCGCCGAACGCACCGACAGTTCCAGCTCGTCCACCTTCTTGAGGAGGTAACGGTTGAGCTGGTTCGCATCCGATTCCTCGGGCGCGACGGCTGCCGTACCCGCGGTCTGCGGAGCGCCCTGCGGAATGCCTTCCTCGAAGTGCACGAACAGAGCCAGCTGATCCTGGAGGATACGGGCGGCATAGGCCACCGCGTCCTCGGGCGTGACGGTGCCGTCGGTCTCGACGGTCAGCGACAGCTTGTCGTAGTCGAGTTCCTGCCCGACACGCGCATTCTCGACCTTGTAGCTGACCTGGCGGACCGGCGAATACAGCGAGTCGACCGGGATTAGGCCGATCGGCGCGTCGGCCGGACGGTTGGCCACGGCGGGGCTGTAACCCTTGCCGGTATCGGCGGTCAGTTCCATGTTCAGCGTCGCACCATCGTCGAGATGGCAGATCACGAGATCCTTGTTCAGCACCTCGATGTCGCCGGTCACCTGGATGTCACCGGCGGTCACCTCGGCCGGGCCGGTCACGGACAGGTTGAGGCGCTTCGTGCCTTCGCCTTCCATCTTCAGCGCGACCTGCTTGATGTTCAGGACGATGTCGGTGATGTCCTCTCGAACGCCGGCAAGCGACGAGAACTCGTGCAGCACGTTGTCGATCTTGATCGAGGTGATCGCGGCACCCTGCAGCGATGACAGCAATACCCGGCGCAGCGCGTTGCCGAGCGTCAGGCCAAAGCCACGCTCCAGAGGCTCTGCCACGAAGGTCGCACGGCGCTTGGCATCGCCCTGCCCTTTGATCTCGAGATTGTTGGGTTTCTTCAGTTCCTGCCAGTTCTTCATATTGACGGACATGGGCTTCCCCTGGGGTTTGTTCTTGGGTGGCCATCCGCCGCGTGAGGGCGCGGCATTGGCCGAGGGCAGGTCGGACAGGCGGGGCGTGGATCCTTCGCCCCGCGAGCCAGAGTCAGACGCGGCGACGCTTCGAAGGACGAACGCCGTTGTGCGGGATCGGGGTCACGTCGCGGATCGAGGTGATCGTGAAGCCGACTGCCTGAAGAGCACGCAGCGCACTTTCACGGCCCGAACCGGGGCCCTTCACCTCGACCTCGAGCGTGCGGACGCCGTGCTCGGCGGCCTTCTTGCCCGCGTCGTCCGCAGCAACCTGGGCGGCATAGGGAGTCGATTTGCGGCTGCCCTTGAAGCCCATCATGCCGGCCGAGGACCAGCTGATCGCATTGCCCTGCGCGTCGGTGATGGTGATCATCGTGTTGTTGAAGCTGGCGTTCACGTGCGCGACGCCGCTGGAGATGTTTTTGCGCTCGCGCCGCTTAATGCGCTGAGGTTCGCGTGCCATTGTCTCGTATCCTGATCTGTTGGAAGGAATTCACTACCGAAGGTAGCGGATTACTTCTTCTTGCCGGCGATCGGCTTGGCCTTGCCCTTGCGGGTACGGGCGTTGGTGTGGGTGCGCTGACCGCGAACGGGCAGACCCTTACGGTGACGCAGGCCGCGATAGCAGGCCAGGTCCATCAGGCGCTTGATGTTCATCGCCGTTTCGCGGCGAAGGTCACCCTCGACCGTGTATTCAGCGTCGATCGCTTCACGGATCTGCAGGACTTCGGCGTCGGTCAGATCCTGCACGCGGCGCGTGTGATCGATGCCGAGCTTGTCGGCGATATCGACGGCCGACTTCGGACCGATCCCGTGAATGTAGGTAAGCGCCACGATAACGCGCTTGTTGGTGGGGATGTTCACCCCGGCAATACGAGCCACAAAAATCTCCTGCTCCACAGGGGTTGCGCAAGTTCCGCACCAGTGCGGAACGCGGCCCCTATCTCATCGCGTAACGCCCGGACCAAAAATGACATTTTGCCCAAACGGCAAAAGCCCGGACAAGAAACGCGAAAAGCCGCGATCCAGCCGGACCACTGTCAATTAAGGACGAGCGAGGGGCGCGCTTACGCAGATTCGGGATGACTGTCAACGCCTGTCTCGTCAGCAAGCAAGGCAAGACGCGGCATGAATGGTTCGAACTGGAAAATTGCGCGCCCGGAATATCGTACAAGATGCATTCCGATATCCGGCCCTATCAGACTAGTGGCTTCCGTCCGAGAGGAAATCTTCGCCGATGCCATCGGATGCGTTTTCCTGGGCCTGCTCTTCGGATTGCTGCGAACTCGACGGCATCATTTCATCCGGTTCGATCGTGCGAATGGATGAAGCGGGATTCCGTTCGATCGATATCGACGGTTCGTCATCGGACTGGATGCGCGGCCCGGAGGCTCCCGCGCCTCCCCCCAAAGTTGCAGCCAGGTTCGACAACTGACCGCCGATCACGCCGTCGGCGGCGGGCGCGATCGCCCGCAGATCAAGCCGGGACGGTCCGCCAACCGCGTATTCGAACTGGATCCGGGTACCTTCATCGACCGTCTCGAAAACGATCGTCAAGACACCGCTAACCGGCTCGCCCTGCAAAGGACCGAGGCCGCCTGCAAGGCGGAGGGTCTGTCCGGGATCGACGAGAACGACCTCGAGGTGCCTGACACTGCCTGATGCGAAGCGGTCGCCGTCGGCAGGCAAAGCCTCGCAGAAACATCCGCCGGCCTGTGCATCGAGCGAGAAGTTCTTCGCTTCACCAGAAAAGCTATGTTCTGCATCCCACCAGTCGGAGGGCGCGAGCAGGGCATTCCACGCCTGTTCGCGATCGACCGGTACGGTCGCGGAATGGCGCACCACGAAAAGGTCGTCCTGCAGTTCGACGACTTCTGCACGGGCCATCGGGACAGCCGCTATCGCGGCCGCGATGGACGCACCTGCCAATAAGTAACCGTTCACCCTGCTTCCCCCGAAACGCGCTTGCCTGGCCCGTGGGTAGGTCGAATTCGACACTTGGGGCAAGCGCAGTTTCGGCGGAGCTCCGCTTTGGTCAGGAGAGGATCTTGCAGATGGCGCTCGTCACCTCGTCGATATCGGCCATGCCGTCAACGCGGCTGACTATACCGCGGGCTTCGTACACCGGAAGGATCGGTGCCGTCTTGGCGCGATACTCGGCCATGCGGGTTCGCACGGTCGCCTCGTTGTCGTCGGGACGGCGCTTGAATTCGGTCGATCCGCAGCGGTCGCATACACCGACCTGACTGGGCTGCTCGAAAACGTCGTGATAGCCCTTGCCGCAATTTGCGCAGGTGAATCGCCCGGTGATCCGCTCGACCAGTGCGTCTTCGTTCACCTCGAGCTCGATGACATGGTCAAGCGTGCGTCCATGCTCCTCGAGAATACCGTCGAGCGAATGGGCCTGCTCGGCCGTGCGCGGATAGCCGTCGAAGATCGCGCCGGTCGCGTCGCTCATCGCTGACAGTTCGGCCGAGATCAGTGCCGAGACGATCTCGTCCGATACAAGCTCACCGGCGTCCATCACGGCCTTGGCCTGAAGCCCGACCGGCGTCTGCGCCTTGACGGCAGCCCGAAGCATGTCGCCTGTCGAAAGCTGCCGCATGCCGTACTTGCTCACCAGCCTTTGCGACTGCGTGCCCTTGCCTGCCCCCGGAGGACCGAGAAGGATAATATTCACTGCGCTTCCTCCCACCTGATCGAACCGCCACCCCAGGACAGGATGTCAGCGCAACCGACCCTTGAATTTAGCCTTCTTGATAAGATCGCCGTACTGATGCGCGAGCAGATGGCTCTGAATCTGGGCGATGGTGTCCACGGTCACGTTGACCACGATCAACAGGCTGGTGCCGCCAAGGAAGAACGGCAGCCCGGTCTGGGCGATGACATATTCAGGCAGCACGCAGACCAAGGTCAGATAGGCCGCACCGATCACGGTGATGCGCGTCAGCACGTAGTCCAGGTAATTCGCCGTGTTGCGACCCGGCCGGATGCCCGGAATGAACCCTCCGCCCCGCTTCAGGTTCTCCGCAGTCTCTTCGGGATTGAAGACGACAGCCGTGTAGAAGAAGCAGAAGAAGATGATGCCCACCGCATAGAGCAGCATGTAAAGCGGCTGCCCGTGCTGAAGGTACTGGTTCAGCGTCACCAGAATGCCGCCCATGGTGCTGTCCGGCGTCACCGAATTCCCGGCGAACTGCGTGATCGTCAACGGCAGAAGCAGCAGCGAGCTGGCGAAGATCGGCGGAATCACGCCCGAGGTATTGAGCTTGAGCGGCAGGTGCGAACGATCCGCCTGCATGCCGCCGCGCTGCTGCGCGCGCTTGGGATACTGGATCAGCAGCCGACGCTGTGCCCGCTCCATGAAAGAGATGAAGAGGATCAGACCGATGATCACTACGAACAGCATGACGATCAGGTAGGACGGAATCGAACCCGAACGACCGCCTTCCATCAGCTGCGCGCCGACGGTCGGGAACTGGGCGACGATGCCCGCCATGATGATCAGCGAAACGCCGTTGCCGATGCCGCGTGAGGTGATTTGTTCACCCAGCCAGAGCAGGAACATCGTGCCGCCGACGAGCGAGATCACCGCGCCGATGCGGAACATAAGGCCGGGATCGACCACGGCATTCAGCCCGCTCGCCGCCGCATAGGTCTCGAGACCGACCGCGAGGAAATAGCCCTGGACCGCGGTCAGGCCAACGGTGCCGTAGCGCGTGTACTGGTTCAGCTTCTTGCGCCCGCTCTCGCCTTCCTTCTTCAGCGCGGCCAGAGCCGGATGGAGTGCAGCACCAAGCTGAACGACGATCGATGCCGTGATGTAGGGCATGACGCCGAGCGCGATGAGGCTCATCCGCTCAAGGCTGCCACCCGAGAAAGTATTGAAAAGGTCCAGCACGCCGCCGCGGGTCTGCGCGTAGAGATCCTGCAGGATCAGCGGATTCACGCCGGGCAGCGGCACGAAGCTCAGGAAACGGAAGACGATCAACGCGCCCAGCGTGAACCAGATGCGCTGCTTGAGCTCGGTCGCTTTCGAGAAATTGGCGAGGCTCAAGGAACTCGCGATATTATCGGCGCGTGATGCCATCGGAAATCAATGCCTATGCAGCTGACGGGCTGTTCGACCATCGGGGCCGAAGTACCGGAACGCGCTATCAACCGTCGCGCCCCTCCTGCAAGACCATTGGGCCTTGCGCCCGCGCATATAGAGTGCGGGCGGAGGTGCGAACACCCCCGCCCTCACAAAGTCTTGCGGATTATTCGGCAGCGGCCTTCGCCGGAGCCGTGGTTTCGACCGAGCCGCCCAGCTTCTCGACCTGGGCCACGGCGCCCTTCGAGGCGCCCGCAACCTTGAAGCTGACCTTCGTGGTCAGTTCGCCCTTGGCGAGGAGGCGCACGCCGTCCTTGCCACCGCGTGCCAGACCGGCAGCCTGCAGAGCCTCGTGGTCGACGGTGCCGCTCGTGTCGAGCTTGCCGGCGTCGATGAACTTCTGGATCATGCCAAGGTTCACCTCGGCATAGTCCTTGCCGAACGGATTGTTGAAGCCACGCTTCGGCAGACGCATGTGCAGCGGCATCTGGCCGCCTTCGAACCCGGCGATCGACACGCCCGAACGGCTCTTCGCGCCCTTCTGGCCGCGACCACCGGTCTTGCCCTTGCCCGAGCCGATGCCACGGCCAATGCGCATACGGCGGTGACGTGCACCTTCGTTATCGCGGATATCAGTCAGTTTCATAATTGCACTCGCTTTCGCTTTTCCACGCGCTGAAAATATCAGGCCGGTCATCCAGCCTTCAAATGAAAGCGGCCCGGTACGCGCCCGGGCCGCCTCATGTCAAGTATCGCTCGCCTTGCGGCGGGCAGTGATCAATCGACCACGGCCACCATGTGCGGCAGCTTGGCAATCGCGCCGCGAACTTCCGGAGTGTCCTGCACTTCGACGACGCGATGCATCTTGCCGAGGCCCAGGCCGACCAGAATCTTCTTCTGGCTTTCGGGGCGACGGATCGGCGAACCGATCTGCTTGATCTTGATTGTATTTGCCTTTGCCATGATCGCTTACTCCACCAGGGCGGCGGCGTCGGCTTCCGCCTCGGCCTCGCTCGCGCCGCCGCGACCCAGCAGGTCGGCGACCTTCTTGCCACGACGCTGTGCCACCGACTTCGGCGAAGTCTGGTTGGTCAGCGCGTCGAAAGTGGCGCGGATCATGTTGTAGGGGTTCGAGGTGCCGACCGACTTGG
>JAPYSD010000755.1 GCA_029936705.1 Croceicoccus sp.
CCCCATTGCGCGCCGATCACCGTCACATTGGCCAAAGTACTGCCTTTCCCGCCTAGGATTCTGCCCGTAGCGGCGCTTAGGGACTGGCGCTGCGCACGGCAAGGGGATCGGCGTGCTAATTACCGGCCCGTTCGGCTCAGCGAAAGCATTCGGACGCTATCGAAGCGGTCATGAAAGCGATCCTCTCCCTTTCCGCCGCGCTGTCCGCCGCAAGCCTGGTGGCAGCGCCCTTGGCCGCGCAGGCGCAGGTTGCCGCGCCCGCACCCACACCGGCGCCCGCAGCCCCTACTGCGGCCGCCCAGCCGGTCACGCCGACCGCGCAGGAGCTGTCCTTCGGTTCGCACCCGCTGCAGCGGCTGGACTTCTACCGCTCGGCCGTGCCCGGCCCGCGCCCGCTGATCCTGTTCGTGCACGGCGGCGCATGGGTCGGCGGCGACAAGTCCGATTCCACCGGATCGGCCAAGATCCGCCATTACACGCAGGCCGGCTATCAGCTGGCCAGCGTCAATTACCGCCTGCTGCCTGAGGTTGAGATCGAGCAGCAGGCCGAGGACGTCGCCGCCTCGCTCGCTGCGCTGCTCGACCGGTCGCGCGAACTGGGCATCGACACCAGCCGCGTTGTGCTCATGGGGCACAGCGCGGGCGCGCATCTCGCTGCGCTGGTCGCGACCGATCCGCGCTATCTGAAAAGATATGGCCTTGTTCCGGGCGATATCGGCGGCGTCGTCCTGCTGGACGGCGCGGCCTATGACGTGCCCAGCCAGATCGTCGATGCCGGGCCGCTGCTGGGCTTTGCCTACCAGGTCGCGTTCGGATCGGGTTCGCCCCGGCAATTGTCGCTGTCGCCCGCAGCGCATGCCGACGGCGACAACGCGCGCGATTTCCTGCTGCTGCATGTCGAGCGGCCGGATGCCGAGCGGCAGGCCTATCGCCTGGCCCAGGCGCTGGAGAGTGCCGGGACGCGCGCCACCGTGGCGGGCGTGCCGGGTCGCGGCATGGAGGGGCACAACCGCATCAACGCGATGCTGGGCCGCAGCGATTCGCAGGCGACCCCGATCGTCGACGACTGGCTTGCGGGCCTGTTCGGCTCCGTGACCCCGTCCTACTAGATCGCCTCGGGCCCCGCCGCGCCCATCACATGGGTGCAGCCTAGCGCTTTGCCGTCATCCGTGTCGTGAAGTGCGGCACGCGTGCGCCAGCCGCCGGCCCGCAGCTTCGCGGCGGCGTCGCGGATATCGACGGTCTGCCCCTTGAAGGCAAAGCTC
>JAPYSD010000756.1 GCA_029936705.1 Croceicoccus sp.
CCCGCGAACTGGGCGAGGAATATGGCAGGCCCCTTGAGGGTTCTCATGCTTCGATCTCCGGAAAATCGGTCCAGCCGGATTCTTCGCGGCTGGCGGCGACGGCGGTTTCGATAAAGGCCATACCGCGCAAGCCGTCGGTGATGCCGGGTAAAAGCGGCGCGTCTTCGCCTCGCAGCAGGGCAGCGAAATCGCGGTAGAGATTGGCGAAGGCTTCAAGATAGCCTTCAGGGTGCCCTCCCGGCGTGCGCGTGCGGGCCGCGGCCCATTCGCCCAGAGACGCATCGCCTGCGCGCACGATCTCCGTCGTCCCGTCGATCTGGTGCCAGATGAGCGAATTGGGCTCCTCCTGCTTCCAGATCATCCCGCCGGTCTCTCCATAGACGCGGATGCGCAGGCCGTTGAGTTCACCGATCTCGATCTGGCTGGCAAGCAACACGCCGCGTGCGCCGTTCTCGAACCGCAGCAGTACGGTTGCGTCATCGTCCAGTTGCCGGCCAGGGACCACTGTCGCAAGGTCTGCAAGAAGGCGCGTAACGCGCAGGCCTGTCACGAATTCTGCCAAGTTGAAGGCATGCGTGCCGATATCGCCGATGCAACCGCCCGCGCCAGACCGCGCCGGATCGACGCGCCACTCGGCCTGCTTGCCGTCTGCCGGACCGGCCAACCAGCCTTGCGGATACTCGACAACCACCTTCCGGACAGTGCCAAGTGCGCCGTCAGCGATACGCGCCTTCATCTCGCGCACCAGCGGATAACCGGTATAGGTATGCGTCAGTCCGAAAGGCAGCCCGGTCTCTCTGACGACCTCCGCCAATTCCTGCGCTTCTGCCAAGGACGAAGTCGCTGGCTTGTCGCACAAGGCGGGAAAGCCCGCCTGCATGGCAGCGCGCAGCGATGGCAAGTGGTTGTGATTGGGCGTAACGACGGAAACGAAGTCCGCTCCGTCCTCCTTTGCCTTTTCTGCCGCCAGCATTTCGTGCAGCGACCCATAGGCCCGCGCCGGGTCGATACGGTAGATGTCAGCCGCCGCACAGCTGCGCTCGGCATCGGAGGAAAATACGCCCGCAACCAGCTCGATCTCGCGGTCAAGCTCGGCGGCAATGCGATGGATAGGGCCGATGAACGCCCCTGGACCGCCGCCGATCATCGCCATGCGTAGGCGTCTGGTCATGGTTCAATCCTGGTTTTCGGCCGATGCCCGCCAGAATGCCCGGATCGGCCCCTCCCGGGGAAAGAAGGTGTGCGACCGGTTCGCAGAATTC
>JAPYSD010000231.1 GCA_029936705.1 Croceicoccus sp.
GGATGGTCCGCAGCTGGTCTTGAGTGCTTCGCAGGTCGGCCATAGTGTTTGTCTGCTCACGCCCACGTGAAGCGTATCGCTCGTTTAGAACGCCGCGGTAGCCCTGAAGAGGCTGGGTAACTCTCTGGACAGCGGCGTCGATGTCCTGAGGTGATATTTTCTGATCGGCCTTGACCCTTTCCACGAGACTTCTGCAGACGTTTCGGGCTGCGTTATATTGGCCGTCATCGAAGGTCTGGATCAGGTCGTCACTGATCGAGATGGCAAGCGCTAGATCGGCCAGATATGAATCCCGCTTGCGTTCATTGTCGGCCAGCTGGGATGTGATCCTCTCGAGGTCAAGTTGAAGTCTCTTGATGGCAAGTTCGCGGTTGTCCGTTGCGAGGGAGCGTTTGATATCGCCCAATTCGTCCTTGGCCTGTTCAAGACGGGTGCGCGTGCTGGTGAGTAGGGTCTGGGCATGATGGTGCTCGCCCTGTTTTGCCTCGAATTGCTTGGTGAGACGGGCTAGGTGGTCCTCCAGTCTCAGTTTCTCGGCATAAGCCTCAACCCAGCGCATCCGCCGGGCCTCTTCCTGCAGTCTGATAATGGCCTGGTAGGTCTTTATCGATCGGGAGACGGCTTCCTTCTGTGCTTCGAGTTCTTCGATCTTTTTCTGAAAGTCTCGCCAAGTGGCCACAGATTCCCGCAGGGTTTCGATATCGACCTTGTCGTCGTCGAGCAGGAAGGTCCGTACGAACTGGTTGGCGCTCTCCATCTCATTGAATCGGAGGGCGCGTTTCAGGCTGGTGAGGAAGCGCTTGGGGTCGGCAGTGAAATTCTTGCCTCGCAGGGTAGCAAGGACATGGTTGGTGAAATTGGCGGGTCTTTGCCCGCGATTTTCGAAGCCAGGCGCATTTTTGCGGAGCTTGGCGATTAGATCGTCATGATCGATTGGAAATCGGCCATTCTCGTTCTCAACGAGAAAATCTGAGGTACGAAGCGATTGGTCGGGAGCGATGAAAGCGCAAAGAATTTCTTCCGACTGGTCCTGTTCGCGCGCACTGAGACCCATCCCGATGGTCCAAGAGCGTTTGTCGTGCTCGCGTTCGAATACGAGGGCGAGATAAGTGATGCTGGTCGGCCGCAGCGTCTCATTCTGGATCTTGCCGAGGCAATAATCGCGGACAGACCTCCTGTCGCTTGTTTTACGGCGGCTGCCATCCTGGTTGCTGCTGGCGTTGAGAGCGAGGTGATTGCTATTGTTGCCAGTGATGACGACCTGAATAGCGTCGAGGATCGACGATTTGCCAGCGCCGTTCGGACCGACGATGCCGGCTGAACCGCGGATGTCGATGTCCTGCGCGCCGAAGGTGTACCAGTTCACGAGGACTATACGTGACAGGGTAATCATTGTTCGGAGGCCTCGTCTCGTGAAATGTCTTCGGGTTCGTGTTCGACCGGATCCGCAGAATCGTTTGCGCCGGGGTCTATGTTGAGATCACTGGAATCGTCGTAGCCCTGAGCAGCGATGAACTCCTCGATCCGCTCAAGATAGGCCTCGCCGGTTACGTCCCGAATGGTGGGGCGGATGATGATCGCAAGGCCGCTCTCTTCTGGGAATTCGTCGCCATATGCGATCAGGTTGCGGTGATACATGGCGCGCAGGATTTCCTTCACGCGCGGCCAACTCGGACGCTGGCGGCCTGTTATGGTTTCATAGCGCTCGAGAAGGACCATCGTCGTGGTTTCGACTTGCCCGTGTTCCTCGATCTCGAAAGCGGCAACCCCGCGCTCGTAAGCATCTCGCAGAGAAAGCAGGAGGATCGTCTCGTCTATCGGAAGCCGAGACCGGGCCTGACTCTCAAGCGGTATGAGGGCGATGGTGAGGTCGCGATCCGATACGACCATCTTCAGGCCAAGCGCATCAAACAGGTCTGAAAAGTAACCTCTGAAGCGGATGATCAGGTCGTAGGTTGACCGGGCATTGTGATCCTCCCGGTGGATGGTCTGGTGGCGCAGCATGTAGCTGGAGGCTGCACGGAATTGTGACGCCTCGAAATCCTGTGCGCGTGGCTTATCGAGGAGGTCCTGCAGATCAAACAGCATTTGGCGTGTCTCGTTCGTTGGTCTCGATGCGCTCGACGGTGAAGTCGCGGCAAGTTGTCCATTCGGTTTCCAGAAGGGGCCCGCCCTTGAAGGTTATGCGCCAGCGATTGGCGAGTTGGGTATTCCCCATGGACGGGATCAGTCTCAGTCTCTGGAAGATGATCGCCTGTTGGGTGTCCTCGACCGGGAAAGACGAGGCGTCCAATGCATCGTTCGATTTAGCTGCCTCATCGAGATAGGCTTCTATCTGAACGGGGGTGATATTGTGTCTTTGGAGGTATTCCCGCCGCCTGTGGTCATATTCCTTGATGAGCGGATCGGGCTCTTGAATAGGTATGGCGCTGGGCTGTACGCGGGCCTTGGCGGTCCTTGGCGTGGCAAGGTCATCGGGACCCCAGCAGCGAACATGCCCGGAAAGATCGGTGTCGACAGGAACTTCGATCTTGTCACCTGCTATGGATGCAAGGGAACTGATGGCACGGGTTAGGCGGGTGGAGATCGTGCCATCGATCTGGCTCATATAGGCGATATAGCGGCTAATCCGCCTTTCGATGCGCAGCCGGATGACATCGATTTCATCAAGACGCTCGTCGGCGCGCCAGAACACGGTTTTTACTTGGTAAAGCTGCTGGAGCACCTTTGAATGTGCTTCTTCCGATGTGGCTGCAAGGCCTTGTTCAAGGTAGCCTTTTGCGAGGGCGTCGATGATCTGCTCATCGCTTTCGTAGAGGCTGATGGCAGATATGATCTTGTCGCGATGTCGGAATGGATTGTTGCGGATCTTGAGCGCGCGATAATCGGCGATGAGCGTGTTTTCGACAAAGCGATCGAAGAAATGGAACAGGACTTCTGCAGGATCACGACGGACTGCCAGGGTGCGCTCGTAGATTCGCAGAGAGCCGACAACAGCCGTTAGGTGCTGTTGGAAGCGTCGGGCTTGCCGAGCGCATTCGGAGAGTGAAGTGGAGCGTTCGAAGGGTTCCTCGCCGAGCTTTTCGATGACTGCTTCGATAGCTGACAAGGTACCGCCGAAGTGGAGGGCCTCGCCTTTGTCGATGCCATCCAGCGCTTCGTAGAGCATCGAAATCGAGGCATCGATATCGACGTTGATAATGTAGCCTTGGAGGTGTTCCTGAATCCAGCCGGCGTCCAAGAGCCGCTTGTAGACCCTATTCGGGTTTTGGCTAAGTTCAGCCTTGCTAGAATCAGTGACTTGTTCGCTTTCAGCGTCGGCTTCGAGATACTCATCGCTTTCGAAATCGCGGGCCATGTCCGCGTTTCGTTGGATCTCGATCTCTATGAAGGCGACGATGTCGTCCTTGCGATGCGTTCCGAAACTCTCGCCATCGAAGAAGGCGTGATAAAGGGATAGCAGAAGCTTTGCGTAGGCACTTCGGGCTGGAGATGCGAGGGGTGCGAAGAGGCGCGAAGGTAGGTGCGAGAATAGCGCGTCAGTTTGGTCGCTCGAATGCTGAGCATCTGTTTTTTTCGTAAGCATCGCGAAACTACCTATAGCTATCCCTGGCTGCTCATTGGCCGAATCGTGTCCTACGCCGGTGGACGATATATAAAGTCTCTTCAGCTAACCTGTTTCACCTCGCAGCCAAGCATTTCAGCTGCAATTCGCGCCTTGAACAGAGCATGTCGTATGATGGCGGCATGGGGATTCGACAGCCGAATATAGGCTTTCACTGCGCGGGATGTCGCCTTTTCGACGATGACGAAATCGACCTTCAGCCGAACGAGATCGCGTCTGACCAGTCTAGGGATGGATTCAGGACACGCAACGAGGCGAGCGAGCGGCGCGTTTTGAACGACGAGCGAATATGGACCGGCATGCTGCAGGATCTCAGCGGGATAGCCCATATCGGCGGCTGGCGCGCGCTCCCATGGGAGTCCGCTCAACAGCGTTTCGTCCACATGCGGAGGCGCACCGAATAGAAATCCAGTGCGCGCCTGCCAGTAGGCTCCAAGAAACACGGCGGCGGCCACCAGGGGAAGCACCGATGTGATGGTGATGCCTTGCACAGCGTAGCTCCGCCGCGCCCCTTCAGCCCGACCCCCGCCGGATCCGAATGATAGAACACTTCTCGCCGATGGCGGTCATGTCGGAGCAGATACGCTGAGCATCGAGCCAGGCCAGCGGCGCAAATGCGAGGGAACTCTCGCGTTCGATGGCGCCTGGAACATAGGCGATCTGGAGATCGGAAAACTCCGCATGCTTGGCCCGTTCGGCAGGGGCTGCGATGCGTATCTCGCCCTTGTCGCCGTGGACGTCGAGCTTGACGGCATAGGACTGGTCCGAGACGGCGGGCGGCGAGACTGGCAGCGCCTTGGCCGCGACGCCTTGCGAAGCGAGCGCTGCCATGGCGGCGGCGGCAATCGTCGCTGCCTTGGCCTTCGCGCGAAATGGCAGGACGTTCTGCTCGGGGCGCCGAGTGGACGCCTTGCGCTCGCCTGCCATGAAGGCGCTGCGCGCGCGCTGCAGGAAGTTGGGGCGCACGACATTCGCGTCAGACGTCTCGGCCGGCAGATCGAGCTCTTGCTGCTCTGCCTTGGCGAAGGCGAGGTCTTCAACGATCTCGGTGTCGGCGACGTCGTTGGCTGCCTGTGCGGCCTCGGCGAACTCGACGGGCGGCAGGGCCGGAAGGGCCGGGATGCGCTCGTAGGTGTTCGAGGGCTGGAGTTCGGCGGTCTCGCTCAGGCGGACGTCGATCTCGGCGTGCTCCTTGTAGAGCGCGACGGCGAGGTTCCATTGGCGGGCGCAATCGTCGGTGATGTCGACGCCGCCCGGTACCGAGCCGATCTTGTTGAACTGGGCCTGGGTGCTGGCAGTGATCTGCCGGATGCGTTCGCGGGTCAGGTCGTAGATGACAGCGACGTCATTGGCGCAGACTTCTTGGAGTTCACGAAGAATGAAAATGTGAATGTCGCGCATCCCGTTGAGGATGGTGCGGGGCTGGACACAGCCGCCTGCCTCGAACTGGCTGACACGCTGGGAGATCATCTGTGCGAAGATCTCGTCCATGCGGCGATAGAGCAGCGCCTTCTCGGCGTTATCATCGATGCTGGCCTCGGCTTCGGGATTGAGGTCGTTGAGCTCGGTGAAGTCCCGGCCGTCGGGGTCATCGTAAACGGACGCATCAATGCTGAACTGCTTGATGTCGAGGTCCTTGGCCAGCGCGCGGCGGCTCGGGAAAAGATGCAGCTCGAGGGTGCGCAGTTCAGCCATCAGCTTCCAGTGGACGAAGGTGCTGAACGAGGAGCGCTCCGGATCCCAGTTGGCGACGGCGAAATTGATCGCAATCAGCGAATGCTGCTGAATGTCGTCCTCGAAATCACGCATGCCCTTGCGGGAGACCTGTTTGCGGATGGATGGCCGCAAGATTTCGTAGATCGACCAGGTCAGCCGATCGGTTTCACGGCGCATGCGCGAGGCTGAAAGCCCGCTCGCCGGAAGGTCCTGAAGTTTCGCCGCAACGGCGTCGAGTTCTTTGAGCGTCCGCATGATTGCCCCCAAGCTTTGCTATTCGATCCGGGGGTAAAATAGTTTCCACTGCGCAAGCTTTGCAAGCGGTTTTAGGATGGGAAAACAGCATGAAAAGGCGTTAATCTTATTTCAACCTAGAAAGCCCGCAGAACTGCTGGATTGTGCAAAAATGCCCATCCTAAAAAAAATTTTCCGTAATGGGCTAATCGACCGAAAATCGGCATTTTCTGAGCCATTTTGAAGGTTAAGACGCGCGCCCAAAGACGGTTACTGGCTGACGCTACGGCTGAGGAGGGAACAAAGTTCGCCGGGCTTAAACCGGCTGAAAGACGGTATCGCAGGGGTTGCGGCACGCAGATATTTAGATCGGGATTAGGATCGTTAATGCCGTTTGCGGATCATTTGCGGAATGGAGCTGGACGGAGCATGACTTGGGCTGGCGCCGCTGCGGCAGCCGTTACCCTCATCGGCGGTTCTATCCTATAACCACGGGGTGATGGACGATATTGAACTGAAC
>JAPYSD010000232.1 GCA_029936705.1 Croceicoccus sp.
CGCTCGAAGTCATGGATATCGAGGGCAAGTACGGTCGCGGATGGAAGGCGCAGCCGGAAGCCGCAAGGCGTCACGAGTTATCCTTCAAAGGCCTCATCAAGGCCGAAGAAGACCATGTGAGGCAATTCGCAGAGCCGTACTGGCGCGCCGCGAATGAACTTGCCCTGACGCCCGCCCCATCACTTGCCGCCGCCATGTTCAAGGCAGCGGTGATGGAGCACGACGAGATCGACACCAGTCGAGACTTTCCGGCCAGGTGCATGGAAGTCCTGCAGGCTGACTTCGCGCGGCTCTCGCGGGAGGAAGCATGATGATCATCCTCGCAACCGACAAACCCGACGCCACGATCGATGGGGAGCGGATCATCGTCAGCTTTCCCAGCGGGACCGACAGGATGCAGGTTTCGCTCTCGCTTCACGACGCCATGCACCTGTTCAACCGCACGAGGGCCGCTGCATTCGATGCTCTCGAACAAGGGTTTGCGTCCCCAAAGAGGGCCGACCTGATCCCGTTTCCGACGAGGGAGGCTGCATGATGGCGATTTGCACAGGAACCCTGCCCGCGGCCCTACCGACCGCGTCCGCAAGTGCTATTCTCTTGATGCGGGATAGGCCGACGGGCCGAACGCACGGAACACCTGACCGTGTTGCCCGCACAAATTTCTTCAGGTCCGCAGAGGTGCGGAAATGTCAGAATGGACCCCGATCGAGAACGAAATTGCTTCGCTCCGCTTGGCTAAGGGCTGGTCGATGGAGGAGGCAGCCGAATGGCTATCCAAAGAGATGCGTGACGGCCGAATACACGCGAGAGCATCAAGCGCTTCAATGCTCGCCCCGTGGGATGGGGCTAGCAAACCCTCAGACATTCGAGAAAACCTGGCGTTGCCATCTGAGCTATGGGCGCCCAACAAACTCGGCAATACTGCCGATGAAAATGTCTGGCTTTGCGGAGCAGGCGAATTACCTAGGTTCGCAGAATTTCGCCGCATCGAGATTAAACACAGCATTAATTCCGTCGTTGCGGATGAAAAGATACCCGCAATCAAAAGCTCAATTAGCTCCACCGGCGGCTCAAACGAACGAGAATTTTGGACAGTCGCTATCACCGTGCTCTGCATCGAATGGGCAAATGATGACTTCATGCCGAAGCGTCAGAAAGACGTTGTCGAGCGACTTAAAACCATTGTCGCCGACAAGTTCGACGAATACCCCAGTGATAGTGCCCTTAAGGAGCGAGCGCGGATTATCTACCCACTGCTCAAAGAGGAAGACGACAAACGACCGACTTGACCTCATTCGACCTGACTTGACCGGACTATCCGGGCACCTCGGGCATAAGTCGCCCCTGCAAGACACGGCAAGCCAAGGCCTGCCGTCATGACTAGGGAGCGATTGATGGACCCCATCACCATTTCCATTGCTGAAGGCGCGCGGATCTCAGGGCTGAGTACGCGCACACTTCACAGGTTGGCCAAGGCTGGCGACTTGGAAAGCAGAAAGGTCGGCCAGCGCCGGCTGATCCTGCGATCGAGTCTGCTGAAAATCATTGGTTGCGAGGAAGGGGTTGGCGAATGACCGTCTTCCTCAACACGCAGCAAGCTGCGAGCCGTTTGGGCTTCGAACCGCATACGCTGGACCAGTGGCGTTGGAGCGGCAAGGGGCCTCCCTTTGTAAAGCTTGGCCGCTGGGTTCGCTACCGCAGCGATGATCTCGATGAGTGGATCTCGACCCGCAAGTCTTACCGCTCCACCAGCGAGGTCTCGGCAAATGGGAAGGCATGAACGAAAAAGCCGCCCCGTTGCGGGAGGCGGCTCTGACCCAACTGACGGGAAGGATCGACCGCGCTTTTACAGCGAGCCCGACCGCCGCGCAAGTCTCTCGCTCGCCTATATCCAGCCGGAATGGATGGGCCAGCTAGATCGCCATCCTGGGTCATCCAAGCGGGCTACCCGCTGGCGGTCTAACGGCAAGGTCATTCGCGTCGACATGAAGCCCAACGGCTGGCGCATTCGCCAGGTCGGCGATCTCTTCGAAGTCTGCAAATTCATGCCCTCCTGCGTGCCCAGCGCGCGTTGGCTCATCCTTGGCACTGCGCCTAGCCTCGAATTTGCCCGTCAGGCGATCGACATGCTTCTCAGGGAGGACAAGCGCCCTGTCTGGCCGGAGGTGCTGGGATGAGCGATCTATCCTTTCACGTTCACCAGTTCGTCCCTGACGCCGCCGGTGCAGAACTGGCTCATCGTATCGCGCTTCTGAAGGCCCGTGATTACGCCGCGGCGCTCCGCTCACGGACCCCCTGCGAACATTCAATCTCATTGGCGGCCTACGCTCATGAAGTGGCAGGCGACTTCGTTTTTGCATCGGTCGACGAGCCCGCGCTGAAGCTTGCAGTAATCTACTGCCGTGCCGTGCTTCAGGCTGCGCTGGCGGCCGAAACCTTGGAGCGCTGTCAGTGAAGATGGACCGCTTCGAGGACATAGAGCCCGAACTTGAACGGCGATCGGCCGAACTTCGCGGTGAGATGCCAGCGCAACAACAGGAGCCGTCGGTTCACCTGCCTACCCTTGCCCTCGCGCGCCTTGCCGATATTGATCCGGAGCCCAAGCGTTTTGCCGTTGGACGCCTCGCGCCTGCTGGCGAAGTCACGCTGTTCACGGGACCTGGTAGCGCTGGCAAGTCACTTCTGGCCCAGCAGATCGCGACGGCCATTGCCGCCGGATCGTCAACGCTAGGCCTTGAAATGGTGAATGGTCCTGCAGTCTACGTGACCTGCGAAGACGATGAGCGCGAGCTTCATTGGCGACAAGCGCATATCTGCAAAGCCCTCAACGTACCAATGGCTTCGCTGGATGGCCGACTGCTTCTGTCCAGTTTGCGAGGGCGCCTCGACAATGCTCTTGAGGTCATGAAGGAAAAGGGCGAACCGGAGCCGTCACCGCTCTACAAGCTTCTGAGCCTAACCATTCGAAGCCGCGGCGCGCAGATACTGTTCCTCGATAACCTGGCCCATCTTTTCGTTGGCAACGAGAATGACCGCGGAGAGGTCACGCGCTTCGTCAATCTGCTCAACCGGCTGGCCGGTGAGACTGGCGCTGCCATCGTCCTGCTCGGCCACCCCAACAAGAGCGGCGACGACTATTCGGGTTCGACAGCCTGGCTCAACGCCGTCCGATCGCAGTTCAACATCGAACACGACCTCGACACCGATCTGCGGACCCTTCGCGTCGGCCAGGCGAACTATGGGCGCAAAGGCGAGATTTGCCGCTTCCTCTGGATCGACTGGGCGTTCGTGCTGGAAGACGATCTGCCGCCTGATCGGGCCAAGGCCTTGCGCGATACCGCCGAGGCTACTGCGGACAACAACATTTTCCTGACGTGCTTGCGCGAGATGGCGAAACAAAAGCGTAACGTGTCGGAGAAGCCTTCGAGCACCTATGCCCCCAAACTCTTCTCTCGCATGGCCGAGAGCAAGGGCATTGGCAAAGATCGCCTCGAAAAAGCGATGGATCGGCTATTCAGGATCGAAGCGATCGAGCGCGGCGAAATGCCGTGGGATGATGGCCATCGGCATGCCGTAATCGGCCTGCGGGAAGCTGCGGGAGACCCCGCGTGAGACAAATGCGGGAGACGCGGGAGACTACCTCGAAACCTATTGATTTTGCTGCGGGGGTCTGCGGCGGAGATACTCTCTATACTACGTATACCCGGCGCGCCTCCTTTGAGGGCGGGCGCGCCGGTAAAATACAGGACGGGATTGGGGCCAGACCTGCCCACTCAGTTGACACCTATCGCGCATGCGCAAGGCTTGACCGGCCGCTCACCGTTCCCATTTCCAAACCGAGAGGATGGAGGCAGTCATGGTGTATCGGGTGGAGCACTGGAAGGCCGGCGAGAAAATACTCGACGCCGCGTGGATCGATTCGCTTCCATCGCTGCAGGCCCAGGCAGTGCGGGACATCGAACATGGCTATGCCGATCGCATCGAGGTTTTCACCGAATCTGGCGAGAGATGCTTCCAGTGTCCGCGACAACGATCGACGGCCTAGCCCTGCCAAAGCAGGCTCATACGCGCGCGGGCGCGAAGCACGAAACCCCTCGAAGAGCCCGTCCAGCTAATCCATGATTAGTTGGCCAAGATCCGCAGGCCATTGAAAACGCTAGAGGCGGTGTTGAATCCGCGGCTCAAATTTAGAAGCCGCTATCAGGAATAAGCAGATAGGAAGCCAATCTAGGATGAACTGACCTCATTCGACCTCAATAGACCCGTTTCAGACCGACACCAAGCTATCCTCACTCCAAGACCGTTCGCATTGACGGCAGCCCATGGAGTGAACAAATGGAATTTCAGGACCGCTTAAGTCTCGAACGAGTCCGCCGCCTGAGCGATGGCCGCATTGCCGCCGTTGCCCGCTTTGCCCGATCAGGTGTGTACGATTACGCAGGCCACGAAGTTGGCCGCCCCGATCTCCCGACCGTGAAAGTTTACAGGCCCGACGATGAGGTCTTCAGCGAAGATGCGATGGCGTCGTTCGCACACAAGGCAATCACGCTCGACCATCCTTCCGACCCGGTGACCGCCGACAATTGGAAGCGCGTTGCTGTCGGCTACACCGAGGGCCGCGTTGCGCGAGACCGTGGCTTCGTCGAAATTCCCCTCATGCTCGCCGATGCTGGCGCCGTTCGCGCGGTACAGGCCGGAACTGCCCAAGAACTGAGCGCAGGTTATTCCTGCCAGCTCGTCTGGGGTGATGGCGTGACGCCGCAGGGTGAGCGGTACCAGGCGAAACAGGTTGCGATCAGGGGCAACCACATCGCGCTCGTGGCCCAAGGCCGCGCGGGTGCCGAATGCCGGATCGGGGATAGCGCCGCTACCCTCACCGACGCCGAACGCGATACCGCCATCCAGCGCGCGAAGAACGTGCACATGAGCCACCAGCGGTATTCTTCCAACCCGCTGCCGTTCACCGACGCGCAGGCTGCTAACGCAATCCAGCAAGCCAAAGCCGAAAAGGCGCGCAGGGCCACTTCGACGCAAGCCGCAGATGATCGTGCGCAGGCAATGCGCGACCAGGCGCGGGACGATTACATCGCCCGGCTGACCGACAGCTCGAAGGCGCTTCGCACCGCTCGTTATTCCTGATCACCAAGTAGCAGGAGGCCGGCATGGCTAAACCGCTGAACGAAGTGATCGCATCCTCGCTGAGCAGCGACCGCGTCACCGTAGAAACACTCGAAAACACCATTGAGCAGGCGAAGGCCGCGACAGTCGAGCAGCAGGCCCTGCAAGCCCGTGCCGAAGCCGATAGCATCGATTGGGCGCTGAACGAGTCCGATCGCGAAGAGGCCGCAGCGAATGCCGACCGGGCAGGACGTCAGGCCAGAGCCTATCAGGCAGCAGTCGACAAGCTCACCGAGAAGCTGGCGCAGAAGCGTGAGAGCGATAGCCAGAAGACTGCACAGGCCGAGCGCGATGCAGCGCTTGCCGAGAGGGACGGTCTTGTCGAACGGTGGAAGGAAGTGCCCGACCTGCTGAACAAGCTGAAGCTGCTGTTCGCTGCGACGGGCCAGAATACCGATCGATTGCGCCGTGCCGGCATCACCGAACCTGATGCGGAAAGCATTGCTCGCGGCGTTACCATGCTCGGCCGAGGCGGTGATCCCGATAGCCTCGCGAAGATGCGAATCCCCGCTTGGGACAAGGCGGGAAGGCAGTGGCCCATCGACCATCATTCGATCGCGATGGCCGAAATGAACCAGCAGATCACCGAGCAATTCCGCGAGGCCCGCAAGGCACGAAGCCCTGAGGCTATCGCCGCCCGCAAAGCCGAAGAAGCCAAGCAATGGCACAGCGTCACGCTCAGCCAGACGCCCTACACGGGCCGGGTCATTCCGTTCACATATCTGCCGCGCGGCGAGAGCAAGATGCGCAAGGTCAACGTGGGCAATCAGCCGTTCGAGACCGAAATGACGATGTTCGCGATCAGAGAGGCTGAGAAAGCGGGCATCACCGTTGAGCCGGTGACCGAAAAGGCATCGGCATGATCTCCCTATTCAACTTCGTGGCAGTCCGATCGTCTTCTGCCC
>JAPYSD010000757.1 GCA_029936705.1 Croceicoccus sp.
TTAAAAAATGAAATCCAAAAAACAATAAATTTCATTACTCAATAACAAGATTAAATTCAAGGATATGGATGAAGCATTCCGCTGGTTCGACATGGCCGCACGTCAGGGTGACCTAGAGTCGCAGATCCTGCTTGCCGATACATTCCTCAGCGGAGAAGATGTTCCCAAGAATGAAAGACGAGCCGCCGCTTACCTGGAAATGGCAGCTAGGCAAGGGGATGTCGGTGCAATGTTCGAGTTAGGCAAGCTCTACGATCCGACACCTTTTACTGGAGAAAAGCCGAGGATCACAATCCTTGGCAAAGAGCCACCCGCCAATCCTTCCATGGTCCCTAAAAGCGCTGCTAACGCGGCTGAATGGTATCGGCGCGCTGCCGATCTCGGCGCAGCTGGCGCGCAATATAATCTTGGAAACCTATACATCAGCGGAACTGGTGTTCCGCGGAACAACCAGAAGGCTTTCAAACTCTTTCAGCAGGCCGCCCGCCATGGCGACCCCCTTGCACAGACCAATTTAGGCGCTTTGTATTCTCAAGGGCTCGGCGTCCCAATTGACAACTCTAAGGCATATATGTGGTCAACGATTGCCGCGGCATCAGGGGACGCCCAAGCTCGTGCTAATCGCGACGCCACATCAGTGCTCCTAACGCAGTCTGAAAAGCAATCCGCCGAGCGATTAGCCGCAACCTGCGTAGAGACGCAATTCCAAGACGAGCGGTGTGACTGAACATCGCCAGCCGCCAGTTCGAATCTCATTTCCAGCTTTAGTGCCTGAGCTGCCTCAACCTCCATGCCAAGGTCCGCCTGGCTCTTACCCTAAATTTGGTTCCAAATCGCGCTCATCCTAAAAAGCCCCTTCGAAGGACTACGTAGTTTCACGTAGTTCGGCAACCAGGATGAAACATGAAGAACCTACTTAAAGTCGCAGCTGCCAGCTACGCTCTACTCGCGGTCCCTGCGCACGCAAACTCGTCTGCTGAAACGACGGCAATGTTCCTCGACGCATCGGCACAGGAGCTCGGCAGCTTCGACATTGCGGACGCCAAAACGCCTGAAGACATCACTGCCCAGCTCAACCGCGAATCCTACGCTCGGTCCTTCAGCACCCCGCGAACCGAGGAAGCCGTTGCCTCCGTCATCCAGCCCGTACACCCCGAGGCGGCCGGCACCCAGGTCGATACCGGCTACGACAATGGCATCGACGAGGACGCTCTGGCGGAATACGAGAAAGACAAGAAGACGATCCGGACGC
>JAPYSD010000233.1 GCA_029936705.1 Croceicoccus sp.
ATCTGGGTCTTTTGCCGGGATCGGGCGGCACGCAGCGCCTGCCGCGCCTGATTGGTCGCAAGAAGGGGCTCGACCTGCTTCTTTCCGGCCGTTCGGTCGCGCCGAAGGAAGCGCTGGAACTGGGCCTCGTCGACGAAATCGCACCTATCGACCGGCTGGTCGACAAGGCGCGCCAGTGGCTGGCCACCAATCCGCCCGCAGAGCGGATATGGGACGTCAAGGGTTACGCCATTCCCGAAATGCGCGGCATGATCGTGCCCGAAGTCGCGATGGATTATTCGATCGGCGTCGCACAGGTCGCAGGCAAGCATGGCTATAATTACCCGGCGCCCGCCGCGATCCTGTCATGCGTGTTCGAAGGCTTGCAATTGCCGATGGACAAGGCGCTTTCGGTGGAAGGCAAATATTTCGCCAAGCTGCTGACCGATCCGGTCGCGCGCAACATCATCCGCACGACCTTCATTTCCAAGCAGGCTGCCGAAAAGGGCGCGCGCCGCCCCGAAGGCGTGCCGAAGTCGGAAGTGAAGAAACTGGGCGTACTGGGCGCGGGCATGATGGGCGCAGGCATCGCGCTTGTCGCAGCAAAGGCGGGGATCGACGTGGTGTTGATCGACCGTGATACGGCCACCGCCGCAAAGGGCAAAGGCTATAGCGAGAAAGTCTTCGGCAAGGCTGTCGAGCGCGGCAAGATGCCGCAGGACAAGGCCGATTCCGCACTTGCGCATATCACCCCGACCGACGATTTCGCGCTGCTCGACGGATGCGATCTTGTGGTCGAGGCGGTGTTCGAGGATATGGGCATCAAGGCCGAAACCACGCAAAAGGCCGAAGCCGTCCTGCCCGAGAGCGCGGTCTTTGCGACCAATACCTCCACCCTGCCGATTTCGGAGCTTGCCAAGGCTTCCAAACGGCCGGACCAATATATCGGCCTGCATTTCTTTTCGCCTGTCGATCGCATGGGACTGGTCGAAGTCATCATGGGCGAGCAGACGTCGGACGAGACGCTGGCCAAGTCGCTGGATTTCATCGCCCAGATCCGCAAGACCCCGATCGTCGTCAATGACGCGCAGGGTTTCTACACCAGTCGTGTCTTTCGCATGTTCATCTTCGAAGGCGCTGCGATGCTGGAAGACGGCGTGGAGCCCGCAAGGATCGAGAATGCCGCGAAGGCTGCCGGTTTCCCGATCGGCCCGCTCGCCCTGCTGGACGAGGTGACGATCGACCTGCCGGTCAAGATCCTCAAGGATGCGGAAGGCAAGGACGGGAACCTCTATACGATCGAGCGTGGCGGCAAGGTGCTCGACCGGATGCTCGAACTCGGTCGCGGCAGCCGCAAGGCCGGTGCCGGTTTTTACGACTACGCCGAGGATGGAAGCAAGCGCCTCTGGGAAGGTCTGGGCACGGAATTCCCGGTATCCGATGATCAGCCTGAGCAGGAGGAACTGAAGAAGCGCTTCCTCTACTCGCAGGCCAATGAAACCGCGCAATGCCTTGAGGAAGGCGTGCTCGAAACCGCGCAGGATGCGGATCTGGGTGCGATATTGGGCTGGGGCTTCCCGCTTTGGACCGGCGGCACGCTCAGCTATATCGACACCATCGGGATCGCAGAATTCGCAAAGGAAGCCAGCAAGCTGGCGGGCAATTACGGCGCCCGATTCGCGCCATCGAAATGGTTGCAGGACCGGGCGGCTGCAGGCACCCCCTTCTACCCACCGATCAAGGCAGGTTGAGCAGCGATGCAGCGTACGATCTTCGAACCCGAGCACGAGCAGTTTCGCGACAGCGTTCGCAAGTTCATGCAAACGGAAGTCGGACCCAATGCAGACCGCTGGCGCGAGGCCGGCATCGTCGACCGCGAAGTCTATCTCAAGGCTGGCGAGCAGGGCTTGCTATGCGTGTTCGCGGACGAGAAATACGGCGGTGCGGGGATCGAGGATCTGCGCTTCGACCAGATCATAATCGAAGAAAACATGCGCTACGGCGACATCGGGTTCTATATCAACCTGCACAACGATCTGGTCGCGCCCTACATCCATAAGCTCTGCAACGACGAACAGCGGGACCGGTTCATGCCCGGAATCGTGTCGGGCGAGACGATCCTGGCGGTAGCCATGACCGAACCTTCGACCGGCAGCGATCTTGCGGGCATGAAGACCCGTGCGGTCGAGAGCGGCGATCACTGGGTATTGAACGGGGCCAAGACCTATATTTCCAACGGCATCCTCGGCGATCTGATCGTCGTGGCGGCGCGCACCGATCCTGACAAGCCGCACGGCATTAGCCTGTTCCTTGTCGAACGGGGGATGGAAGGGTTCGAACGGGGCCGCAAACTCGACAAGATGGGGCTGAAGTCGCAGGATACGGCAGAGCTGTTCTTCAACGATGTGAAGGTGCCCAAGGCAAACCTGATCGGCGAGGCCGGGCAGGGTTTCAAATATCTTGCCCGGATGCTGGCGCAGGAACGACTGATCGCGGCCATCGGCTTCATGGCGACCGCGCAGACGGCGTTTGATCTTACGCTCGAATATGTGAAGGAACGGCGCGCGTTCGGGAAGCCCATCGGGGCGTTCCAGAATACGCGGTTCAAGATGGCCCAGATGCGTGCCGAACTCGACATGGCGCAGACGTATGTCGACCAATGCGTCATGTTGCTCAATGACAAGAAGCTGACCGCAGAAGATGCCTCGGCCGCGAAGCTTCTGACGAGCGAGCTGGAAGGGCGGGTCATGGACAGCTGCGTGCAATTGCATGGCGGCGCCGGGTACATGGAAGAATATCGCATCAGCCGCATGTACACCGATGCCCGCATCAGCCGCATTTTCGCGGGCACGAGCGAGATTATGCTGGAAATCATCGGTCGAGGTATCGGCCTGGACGAACGTAAGATGAACTGACGCGGGCCTCCCGGGGGCAATGGCAGGGGGTGTAAATCTAGTTCCTGTCCAAATGGTTACACGCGTCAATGGAGAGGGCAAGTGATTGCAACCATCGCTGAGATCGTCGAGGAAGCGCGCAACGGTCGCATGTTCATCCTTGTCGATGACGAGGATCGGGAAAACGAGGGCGACCTTATCATTCCCGCTCAGATGGCGACGCCTTCCGCCATCAATTTCATGGCCACGCACGGTCGGGGCCTGATCTGCCTCGCACTTACCAGCCAACGGGTTGAACATCTTGGCATCGATCTAATGAGCAGCCAGAACCGTACGCGGCATGAAACCGCTTTCACCGTTTCGATCGAGGCGCGCGAGGGTGTGACAACGGGCATTTCGGCCGCCGACCGCGCTCGCACAATAGCCGTTGCAGTCGATAGCGGGAAAGGTGCAGCGGACATCGTAACTCCGGGTCATGTTTTCCCATTGATCGCGCGCGAGGGCGGGGTCCTTGTGCGGGCTGGCCATACAGAGGCCTCGGTCGATATCTCCCGGCTCGCGGGGCTCAATGCCTCTGCTGTCATATGCGAAATCATGAACGATGACGGCACGATGAGCCGGTTGGACGACCTTGTCGGCTTTGCCGAAAAGCACGAACTCAAGATCGGAACGATCCGTGACCTAATCGCTTATCGCCGCGAACATGATCACTTAATCGAGCGGCGCACCGAGCGGGTGTTTTCGAGCCAGTGGGGTGGAGACTGGCGAGCTATTTGCTTTTACAACAAGGCGACCAGGGAAGAAACGCTGGCCCTTGTTAAAGGCGAAATCGATCCATCGATACCAACTCTTGTCCGGATGCAGTTGCTGTCCATCTTTCCGGATGTATTTGCTGAGACCGGACCGCGTGAATCGCTTGTGCGACGGTCAATGGAAGCCATTGCAAGACATGGAAACGGTGTATTGGTCCTGATCAATCGGCCCGTCCCCGATTTCGTCAGCCGCGCCATGCGTATTGCTGGCGCGGAGAATACGGAGCGAACGGCGGGCGTAAACACCGAGCAGCGCGATTACGGCAATGGCGCGCAGATCCTTGCCGAGCTAGGCGTCAGGGACATGATCCTCATGACCAACAACAGCCGTTCGCTGGTGGCACTTGAAGGCTATGGCCTGTCAATCGTGGGGGAACAAAAGATCGATAGCGATTGATGGTACATCAGCCTCCACGCTTGCAAAATCCTTGCGAGTTAACTCTGGAAGCGGATCGCCATCGCGAGAGGATGCTGCAATATGCCATGTTATGAATTTCAGGGCATGCGGCCGGTTGTGGATGCCACCAGCTACCTGCATCCGCTGGCATCGCTGATCGGCGATGTGATCGTGGGGCCGGGTTGCTATATAGGACCCGGTGCAAGTCTGAGGGCCGATTTCGGGCGGATTATCGTCGACCGGGATGCCAGCATACAGGATAATGCCACTATCCACGTGTCAACCGAACGGGACACGCTGATAAAGCGTGGTGCCACGATCGCCCACGGCGCCGTCGTTCACGGCTGCGAAATTGGCGAGAACTGTCTCATCGGAATCAACTCGGTCGTTCTGGATGCAGCAATCCTCGGCCCCGAATGCCTGGTGGCGACCATGTCGCTCGTTCCGCATGGCATGGAAGCAGCCCAGCGCAGCGTCCTTTTGGGTGTTCCAGCCCGCATTGTCCGCATCTTGTCGGCAGAAGAAGTCTCATGGCGCAACGATGGGGACGGGGACTACCAGCTTCTTACGCGCGAAGCACTGACAAGTCTCCGCGAGATCAAGCCTCTGCGTCAGGTAGAACCTGACAGGAAACGCACCCGGATGGAAGCCAGGGCGGTTACGCTGACACGTCGGTCGCCCGACTAGTGGTCCTGATCGGCCTGAAGCGCGTTCATCACTTCAAGATGTTGTGCCGAACGGTTATCTCCGTGGTGGTCGAGCGTGTCGAGAAGCTGCGACAAAAGCGATCGCAACTGGTCTAGTTCCTCAGTGGAGAACGCTTTCTGGGCGTCTGCCTCCATCGCCTTTGCTTTCGCGAAAAGTCCGATCATTGTCTCGCGACCGGCCTTTGTGAGAGCGATGCGCGCATCCTTTGCCACCTCGATATGCCCTTCGGCCACCAGCCTTCGAATATCGTCCTCCGTCCATTGCCAACCTGATGCGCCCAGCATGGAGTTGACCTTTTCGACAGTAGCCGGGCCACCCTGCATCAGCAACGAGAGCGCGTAGTGATCGACCTGTGACAGGCCAAGTCCGCTAGCCTCGAGCCGGACATCGTTGGTGAGCATGAAATAGGCGCGCGCGATCAGATAGTTGAGGTCGCGCCGATTTTGGCCGTCGCCGCCGCCGGGGAACGTCTTGCGCGCATATTTCCCGCGGTGGAACAACAGAGGTTCCTTCTCCGAATGCTCGAGATCCAGGACTTCTCCGACAAAAATGATGTGATCGCCGCCGTCGTACCGATAGGCCGTCCGGCATTCGAAGCGGGCGGCACAGTCTTGCAGAAGCGGGACCCCGCCTTCGCTCGTTTCGAATTCCACTCCCTCGAACTTGTCGATCCCCGGCGTTGCAAACCGGTTTGACAGCGCTTCCTGGTCGGCCCCGAGAATATGAACCGCGAAGGCATCGACATTCGTGAACGCCTCGATGTTCGAAGACTTCTTCGCCAGGCTCCACAGTACAAGAGGCGGATCGAGCGACACGGAATTGAAACTGTTCGCAGTCAGCCCGACATTTCGCCCGTCGTGGCTAGTTGTCACGATGGTCACACCGGTAGCGAAACTACCCAGTGCATCTCTCAATAATTTCGCTTCGATCACTGTTTGCCTCTCGACTCGTGGAAGGTGCATGCCGCCCCGTAGTTGGATTTGTTCTACAGACGCCTCTCTATCCTTTACCTTCCGAGCGATAGGAACGGAGCTGCCGGAAAGATTCCGACAGACCACCCTGTAACAATCACCCTGTCTGTCGGTAGGAAAGGCCATGCGAACTCTCTGACAAACGACTCTTGTTCATTACGGTGACCTGTCGATCGATGTGCTTCAAAGTCGAACGGGTGCCCAGCTAAATAGCTCGGGTGGCGATGCGTCTCGCGCTCGTCGCCAGTTGTTCGGAGAAATCATGCGTAAGCTGCCCACACATCTCACCCGCCGTAAGGCACTTCAC
>JAPYSD010000758.1 GCA_029936705.1 Croceicoccus sp.
CTCGTCCGGCTCGCGCCCGGTCTTCAGGACGATCTCGTAGATCTCCTTCGCCTGGCCGCCCGACACGGTGTTCGCCGCCGCCAGCGCCAGGATCGCCGCATTGGCAGCCGTCGTATCGTTCGCCTCGACCGCGCCCTCGGTGGAATTCTTTACGCCCGGCGCAACCGACAGTACCCAGTTCGCAACCTGCGTGGCCACGTCCTTTTCCGGCTTGCCGGTCTTGGCCGCGGTCGCCGCCAGCACATCCTCGAACCGCTTGTAGACGTCGACGTCGGCGGTCAGCTGGTTCGCGTTATAGGCGGTCAGCCCCAGCTCGTTCTCGTACCGGTGGCGCTTGGCGTCGGGCAGTTCGGGCAGCGATTCGCGGCACTCGGCCAGGAACGCGTCGTCCAGTTCCAGCGGCAGCAGGTCCGGATCGGGGAAATAGCGATAGTCGTGCGCGTCTTCCTTCGACCGCATGGTGCGCGTGGTGCCGGTGTCGGGATCGAACAAGCGGGTTTCCTGGTCGACCTTGCCGCCCGATTCCAGCACGTCCACCTGCCGGTTCGCCTCGTACTCGATGACCTGCATGACGAAGCGCACCGAATTGACGTTCTTCGTCTCGGTCCGCGTGCCGAATTCCTCGCCAGCCTTGCGGACGGACACATTGACGTCGGCCCGCATCGAGCCTTCCTCCATGTTCCCGTCGCACGACCCCACATAGCGCAGGATCGAACGCAGCTTGCGCACATATGCACCGGCCTCTGCGGGCGAGCGCATGTCGGGCTTCGACACGATTTCCATCAGCGCGACGCCGCTGCGGTTGAGGTCGACATAGGACATGGTCGGGTGCTGGTCGTGCATCAGCTTGCCCGCGTCCTGCTCGACATGGATACGCTCCACCCCGATGCGCTTGCCGGTGTTCTCGGGGTCCTTCTCGTCCAGCACGATGTCCAGGTGCCCCTCGCCCACCAGCGGGTGATAGAGCTGGCTGATCTGGTAGCCCTGCGGCAGGTCGGCGTAGAAATAGTTCTTGCGGTCGAACCGGCTCCACTTGTTGATCTGCGCGTCGATCGCCATGCCGGTGCGCACCGCCTGCCGGATGCATTCGCGGTTGGGCACGGGCAGCATGCCCGGCATCGCCGCATCGATCAGCGAAACCTGCGTATTGGGCTCTGCCCCGAACGCCGTGGCGGCCGAGGAAAACAGCTTGGCCTGCGAAGTGACCTGCGCATGGACCTCGAGGCCGATCACGACCTCCCACTCGCCCGT
>JAPYSD010000234.1 GCA_029936705.1 Croceicoccus sp.
GCTGGGAAGCTTCGCCCGGATGGGAGAAATGCAATGACCGGCGTGCTCGACGGGCGCATCGCCCTGGTCACCGGGTCGACCGGCGGGATCGGATCGGAAATCGCGCGCACGCTGGCGGGCGCAGGCGCCCATGTCATCGGCGCGGATATTCCCGACAATGCCGGATCCGGCGACGGGGTGGCGGAATACCACCAGCTCGACGTCACGGACGAGGCCGCGTGGTCGCGCGTGATCGGCGCGATCGAGGCGGAGCACGGCCAGCTCGACATCCTGGTTCATGTCGCGGGCATCGTGGTGGTCGAGAAGCTTGAAAACACCTCGCTCGCCGACTGGAAGAAGCAGATGGCGGTGAATGTCGAGGGGCCGTTCCTGGGCACCAAGACCGCCGCGCAGCTGATGAAGCGCAGCGGCGACAAGCTGCCCCACGGCGCTGCCATCGTGAACATCGCGTCGGTCGCCGGGCTGATCGGTTCGCCGCTGCACACCGGGTATTGCGCATCCAAGGCGGCGGTGACGATGCTGACCAAGGCGGCGGCGCTGGAATTCTCGGCGCTGGGCTACAAGATCCGCGTCAATTCGGTGCATCCCAGCGGGGTCAACACCGGCATGGTCGAACACATCATGCAGCGTTTCGTCGACGAAGGCTTTGCCGAAAGCGTCGAGGCCGCGCGCGAGGGGCTGGCGCCGGCCCATCCCATCGGGCGGCTGGCCGAGCCGGAGGACATCGCCAAGGCGGTGCGTTTCCTGGCCAGCGACGATGCGGGCTACATGCACGGATCGGCGATGGTCGTGGACGGCGGGTTCACCGCGCAATGAGCGACGACGCGCCCTTTGCAGGCCGGACCGCCATCGTCACCGGCGGCACGTCGGGCATCGGCGCTGCCGTCACGCGCCTGCTGCGCGAAGGCGGCGCGCGGGTGGCGGTGCTGTCGAACGAGAGCGAAGGCAGCCTGCGCGGCGCGGTGGAGGCGGGCGAGATCGACGGTTTCGCCTGCCTCGACATCGCGGACAATGCGGCGGTCGAACGCGCGGTGGCGCGGCTGGCGGACGAGCTGGGTCCGGTCACGCTGCTCGTCAACAATGCCGCGATCTGGCAGTCCAATCCCGTGCCCGAAAGCCCGGTGGCGCTGTTCGACCGCCATGTCGACGTGAACCTCAAGGGCAATTTCTATGTCGCCAACGCGGTGCTGCCCGCGATGATCGAGGCGGGCGGGGGCGGCATCGTCTTCGTCGGGTCGGTCAGCGGCACCGCGGGCCGCGCGGGCGACAGCGCATATAGCGCGTCGAAGGCGGGGGTCGCCATGCTGGCGCGCACGCTGGCTGCCGAACTGGGCGCCAAGGGTATACGCATCAATTGCGTGTGCCCGGGCGCCGTCGCCACGCCGCTCACCGCCGCGCTGCGCACGCCCGAGGGCGAGGGCGCGATCGCCGCGCTGATGGACGGCCATCCCAGCCCGCGCCGCAAGTTCTTCATGGAACCCGAACAGATCGCCGAACTGATCGTCTTCCTCCTCGGCCCACGGTCCAGCGCGCTGCACGGCGCGGTGATCGCCGCGGACGAGGGGCTGACTGCCACGATGTGACCGCCGTTTTCTTCCGAGACAGGAGCTGAAACCATGAGCCAGAAGCATGATGCCGGAAAACCCGGTGATCTTATCGTCAATCTCAAGGATACCGAGCCGCTGATGCTGGGCACCGGCACCAGCATCCGCCTGCTGCGCTATAGCGCGGAAACGGGCGACTGGGTGCTATTCGTCGAGATGGAGCCGGGCGCGACATTCGCCCCGCACTGGCACCTGGGGCCGGGCGAGTATTTCGTCACCAAGGGCGAGCTGATCTATGACGTCGGCTCCGCGCCCGCGGGCACATACGGCTACGAACCCATCGGGTCGCGCCATAGCGAGGCGCATTGCGTCGAGCGGACCGAATATCTCTTCATCGGGCACGGCGCGGTCGCCTTTACCGACGAGCAGGACGAGGTCCGCTTCATCTTCAACCAAGAGTTCCTGCGCGACATGGCGCAGGGCAAGCTGACCGAGGACATCTCGAAAGAGGCGGCGGCGAAAGAGAAGGCGGAAGCATGACAGACGCCAATCCTCGCGCGGCGCGGCTGCGCATGAAAATGGCCGAGGAAGGCTTCGACGCGGTCGTCCTCACCCACCCGCACGACGTAAGATATGCCACCGGCTATCACTCGATCCTGGAACGCTGGACGCAGCAGGAACCGTTCGCGGGCGCCATCGTCTTTGCCGACGCGGCCAAGCCCGCGATCCTGGTGATCCCGGAAGCGAACCTGGGCATCGTCGCGGTGCTGAACCGCGATGATGCCGCCTGCACGTTCGATGAAATCCGCACCTTCGACATGCTGAACTTCTGCGAGGTCAGCCGCTATGTCGATCCCGACCGCAAGGGCGGGCGGCTGGCCGAGGACGCGATGGCGCTGGCGGGCCATATCCGCGGCGAATGCCAGGGCGATATCGTGGCCGCCGTCGCGGCGGCGCTGGCCGACAATGGCATGAAGGGCGCGCGCATCGGTTTCGACAGCCACCGCATCTCTGCCGGGATCGCGGACAGGGTGCCGCATGAATTCGCCGACTGCCTTGACCTGATGATGCGGGTGCGGGTGGTCAAGACCGCGCCGGAGCTGGAAACCTATCGCAAGGTGGGCGTGATGGCCGACCGGGTGATCGCCCATGCCGGGTCGCTGCTGGGGCCGGGCGTCGACTGGAACGACGTGCAGGCGGGCATCTGCGATTTCATGGTCCGAAACGGCGTGGTCCCGGTGGACGAGGGCGCGATGCTGTTCGGCGGCAGCTATGACGACGACGAGTTCATCCCCGACCTGTTCCGCACCACCGGCAACCGGGCGCTGCGCGATGGCGACATCGTGATCCTGGAAACGCAAGGCGTGCTGGACGGCTTTTGGATCGACATCAACCGCACCGCCGTCGTCGGGCGGGCGAGCGAGGACTATCGCCGCCTGCACGACATATTGCGCGACGCGTTCCTGATGATGGTGGACCGGCTGCGCCCGGGCGTATCGACCAGAACGCTGCCGATGATCGGGTACGAGCATCTGAAATCCAAGGGCGTCGCCGCGCCCGAAAAGCTGCTGGTGGTGGCGCATGGCATCGGGCTGATGCCGCTGGAAATCCCGCTGCCGTTCCCGGCCGCCGGGCTGTCCGGCGTCAGGCAGGGCTTTGTCATGGAGGAGGACATGCTGGTCAGCCTGGACAGCCTGTTCTTTGGCGCGAAGCTGGGGCCCTGCCACATGGAGAACGTCTATGCGGTCACCAATGGCGCGCCCGAGCCGATGTACGCCACCCCCCTGCAACTGATCGAGACTGCAAGAGAGCCCGAAACGGCGCTGGGCTGACCCACGAGAGGATTATTCATGGACGACACGCAATCGAACAGCCGCAAGCTGGAAAAATACCGCCGCATGCAGCGCATCCGGCAATTCGAGGACCTGGCCGAATCCATCCATGCGCAGGGCGAGATTCCCGGCGCGCTGCACACCTATGCCGGGATGGAGGCATCGGGCGTCGGTTCCTGCATGGCGCTGCGCGACGATGATATACGCTGCGACCTGCTGGGCACGCTGATCTTTTTGAACGAGGATTCCGACGACACCGCTAATGTTCCTACTCCAGGTCCCAGGCTTGCATTTGGACGTTCATCGCATCCTATCGCCTTTTGCCGAAACACTACCTTTAGAAATCGGCGCTAATATCGTGACATGAATCTCATCGGACAATCCGTGAAATATGTCGGGTCCGCCGTCCTAATTGGTTCGGTTATCGGCATGGGTACGACAGCTGGCGGAAGGCAGTCGATATCCGACGCTGTCAAATGGGTAAGTCCTGCCTCCGATCCGAGAAGCCGTCCTCCTCGGTCCGGCGACTATTGGGGTGGCTGCAACGATGCGCGAGCGGCGGGGACCGCACCGATCTATCGCGGAGAACCGGGTTATCGTGCCGAGATGGATGGCGACGGCGATGGGATCGCATGCGAACCGCACCGCGGTCTGGGATAACTTCCTGCGACTCGGATCTCGGATTGGACTGGTTACGTCCTGTTGCCGACATTCACGTTCGGCCGGATCAATGTCTGAAGTTGGGGTGGTTAGCTGACAGCCTATGACTAAGGCTTTGTGCAGATGGTTTGGTTGAAGAAACTGCTGCTTGTTTTCGCGCTTTTCGCGCTCTGGTTTTGCGGCCTCATCGTCGTCGGTGAATTGGGTTATCCAAGTCATTATTTCTGGGCTTCTGGCAGTGCGGCTGCAATTGGATTCGGGGTAGCCCCATTTTGGCGGCATCGTGCGTCCAATTGGTATTGGCCAACTGTTTTGTTCCTTGGGGTCGCTAATCTAGCGATACTCTACTTTCAGCAGCCATTTGTCTCACAACACGATTTGCCATCCAAGGGCATCGTCCAGCTACTTTTTCTTCTCGACTGCTTCCTAAGCTGGGGCTTGATGATTGCTGCCTGCTGGATCGTCCAGCGGAAGCTGCCATGGCAAATCTCTGAGCAATGACGCCTCAAATGGGGCAGCAAAGCCTGTCCGCAATGTCGTCGTTAGCTGTCATCGGCGGGCGGAGTTGGCAACGACCGCTGCCAACCCAAGTTCTGCCCTTCAGCCCGCCATCGCCCCGTTAGCAGCCGCCAAGGACCAGCGCCGTCAACGCCGCTGGTCGAAACGCCGGCCCAGCATGGCGCTGGCGATGTTTACCTTCTGGATGTCGATCGCGCCGCCCGCGATGCCCCAGCCCCAGCTGTCGCGCAGGCGGCGTTCCATCGGGAAGTCCTTGGAATAGCCATAGGCGCCCATCAGCTGCATGGCATCGCCGCAGACTTCGCGCGCGATGGCGTTGGAAAAGCACTTGCCGGACGAGGATTCAAGGATCGAGGGCAGACCGTCCTCGGCGTTCGATGCGGCGCGCCAGATCAACAGGCGGGCGGCCTCGGTCTTCATGTACATCTCGGCCAGCTTCAGCTGCACTGCCTGGAATTCCGCGATGGGCTTGCCGAACTGCACGCGTTCCTGGACATAGGCAGAGACGTCCTCAAGCGCGCCCGATGCCTGGCCCAGCGCCATGGTCGCATTGCCGCAGCGTTCGAGGTCGAAGGCTTCCATCAGCTTCTTGAAGCCGCCCGCGGGCACGATGACATTGTCCGCCGGAACCTCGCAATCGTCGAAATTGAGGTCGGAAGAGGGGATGCCGCGAAAGCCCATCAGCTGTTCGTTCGGGCCGAAGGACAGGCCGGGCGCGTCCTTCTCGACCAGCACCGCGCCTATGCCCCTGGCGCCGGGATCGTCCGACAGGCGGCAATAGACGACATAGGCGTCGGCATGCCCGCCGCCCGAGCACCAGCGCTTGGTGCCGTTGATGACCAGCCGGTCGCCCTTGATCTCGCCCTTGGTCTTCAGGTCGGTAAGCGCGCTGCCCGCGTCGGGTTCGGACATCGAGACGGCAACGATCATCTCACCGCTGCAGACCTTGGGCACGATGCGCTGTTTGAGCGCGTCGGAGCCGAAATGCTCGATCGCGCGGACCGGACCGACCGAGGATTCGAAGATCGGGAAGGCGACGGCAGAGGAGACCTTGGCAAATTCCTCGAGCACGACCAGCGCTTCGATATTGCCGAGGCCGAGGCCTCCCAGATTGTCGCTGACATTGATGCCCAGGAAGCCCAGCTCGGCATAGCGGCTGATCAGTTCGCGCGAGGGGGGCGCGTTGTCCCGCTCGAGCTGCGCGGCGATGGCGGGCAGTTCGGCGCGGGCGAAATTGCGCGCGGCCTGCTGCAGCTCCTGCTGCTCCTCGGTCAGCCTAAAGTCCAAGACCTGTTCCCTCTCGTCAGATGTCGCCGGGCTTCTTGCCGCCCGGTCCGTAGATGTAGTCGTCGAGCACCTTGTGAAAGTGCCGGATGCGCAGTTCCTGGTCCCCGATCCACAGGCCGGGGAAGGCGTCGGAATGCATGCCCTTCTGCACGGTGGGCAGGTTGAACGCGTCCTGGTCCAGCACCTGCCCGATCGAGCGGTCGCCGTGGCAGAAGCGGCGG
>JAPYSD010000759.1 GCA_029936705.1 Croceicoccus sp.
GGATGCCGGCCTGTCGATGGCGCAGGCGACGCAGGTGTTCAACGCGCTGGGCGCGCCCGACGCCGCGAAGTCGGAAGGCGTGATCTTCAAGGGTACGGTCACCCTGACCCCGGCCGACGACGTGCTGGTCTATGCCACCTATTCGGAAGGCTTCCGTCCGGGGCTGCTGAACCGTCCCGGCGGCGCGCAGGGGCCGGGCAATTTCACCGTGCCCTTCGAACTGGAAACCGACACGGTCGCCAATTACGAAATCGGCTGGAAAACCCAGCTGTTCGACCGCCAGCTGCGGCTGAACGGCAGTGCGTTCTATGTCGATATCAGCAATCTGCAGACGACGATCTTCGACCCCAGCATCACCAATCTGTTCTTCTCGGACAACGCGGCGGATGCTGAGATCTGGGGGCTCGAGGCCGAGTTCACCTATGCGCCTTACGAGATCCCGGGCCTGACGTTCTCGGGCGCGTTCTCGGTGCTCGATACCGAGATCACCAAGGTGCTGACCCCGACCGACGATGTCGAGCTTGGCAGCGACCTTGCCTATGCGCCTAAGTTCCAGGGCAATGCGCGGGTGCGTTACGAGTGGACCGTCAGCCCCGAGCTCGATGCCTATGTGATGCCGCAGATGACCTATTCGGCGTCGAAATACACCGACATCATCAGCATCAACCGGTTGCAGCTGGACAGCTACACGACCTTCGGCCTGTCGACCGGCATCGAGGCGGACCAGTGGAACGTGGAGATCTATGGCGAGAACCTGAGCGACACGCGCGCGCAGATCGCCGGCGATTTCTATTACGACCGCCCGCGCATCGTCACCAATCGTCCCCGGACGATCGGTCTGCGGGTCGGTTTCAACTACTGATCGCACGCCTTTCGGGCAAAGCGGCGGCGGCGGGCGGTTTGCGCTCGCCGCCGCTCTTCATTTAAGGCCGCCTGCATGGACCGACGCAGCGAAGAACTCCAGGCGGCGCGCAAGGCGCTGCAGGCCGGCGACCACGGGCGCGCCCTTGCCATGGCAGAGGCTTTGGCGGCGCAGGACCCGGCGGACGGGGACGCGCTCTACCTTGCCGCCGTCGCCGCGCGCTATGCGGGCAGGCCGGATGCGGCGGCTGATCATTTGGCGGCGCTGCACCGCGCGATGCCCGAATATGGCCGCGCCTGGCAGGAAGCGGGGCACCTTGCCGCGGCGCGCGGCGAGCGGGACGAGGCGATCGCCGCTTTTGCGCGGGCGGTGCGCTTCAACCCGGCGC
>JAPYSD010000235.1 GCA_029936705.1 Croceicoccus sp.
GGGCATGACCCGCGTGCTGGCGCCGATTTCGCTGTCGATCTGGGAGGAACCGGGCCTGCTGACCACGGGGCACGACCACCCGCCGATGGTGTTGATGGGCCACGACAAGGCGCACTACCAGCCGTGGATCGAGGGACAGGGTTACGAAGCGGCCAAGATGCTGCGCACCTATGAGCTCGACGTGCGGGTCGAATATCCCAAGCTGATCCAGCGCATCATTTCCTCGGGCGAAAAGAACGAGAAGATTCGCATCCGCAAGGTCGACAAGAGCCGCTTCGACCAGGAAGCGGCGCTGATCCTCGACATCCTCAACGACGCATGGTCGGGCAACTGGGGCTTCGTGCCCATCACCGACGCCGAGGTCGAGCATACCGGCAAGAAGCTGAAGCCGCTGGTGTTCGAGGATCTGATCCGCATCGCCGAGTACGAAGGCGAACCCGTCGCCTTCATGATGACCCTGCCCAACCTCAACCGCCCGATCCACGAGATTGGCGGCCGGTTGTTCCCGTTCGGCTGGATCAAGATGCTGCGATGGCTGCGCAGGCCCTATCCCGCCGACATGCGCGTACCGCTGATGGGCGTTCGCAAGCACTTGCAAAGCTCGCGGCTCGCCAGCCAGCTCGCCTTCATGATGATCGAATACATTCGCCGCGCGGCCGTTAACCGGTACGGCGCGGTCCGCGGCGAAATCGGCTGGATCCTGGACGACAACCAGGGAATGAACGCCATCGCCGAGGCGATCGATGCCAGCGTGAACCGCGAGTACACGATCTATGGCAAGTCGCTGACCGACTAGTCCTTCTTTGCCGACAGGGACGGGAACTTCCGGGCCCGAAAGCGCGTTTTTGATCTTGCGGAGGCAGCACAGGCCGGATCGCTGCTTCGGCGCGTTTATCGAAAATGCACCAACCGCCATTATCAAGGGCCGCGCAAGCGACCATGTTCAGGGAACTGCCAGGAATGCCGACCACCTCTGCCAGGGAGACCGATTACCGGATCGGCACCGCCTTGGTTGTGGAGGACGATCCCATCCTCGCGCTTTCCATCGAAGACATACTGCTTGGCGGCGGTTCGCCCGAAGTGACCGTTTGCTCCAGCACGCGCCAGGCACTGGCCGCGCTAGAACGCAAACGGCCCGAGGTGCTGGTGCTCGACGTCCATCTCGTCGATCGCGACGACGGCTGGGCAGTGGCCGAACTGGTCAACGAACTCGGCCCCCAGGTTCCGCGCATCGTGTTCTCGACCGGAAATCCGCAGGCCATCCCCGACGGCATCAAGGAAATGGGCAAAGTGCTGGTAAAGCCCTACGCGCCCGAGGCCTTGCTGGAAGCGGTGCGCGATACCCGCCGCACCGGCCTGTTCCAGCGCCTGCGCGGCGCGATCTCGCACGACTGATTTTGAATTTTACTGCTGGTCGCTGACGGCGCCCCGCCGCCGCCCGTTTGCGTGCGCTATACACGTGGCCCCGGTCGCCTGAGCTGCTTTCGCGTAGGCACAATTAAAAAGGCCTCCGCCCCCTTGGGTGGGGCGAAGGCCTTTCGGGATCGTATCACCAACCGCTTTGGACGGGAGGGGGTCTCGGTGGGTGACAAGCCTATAATGAACCGGCGGCGATGCGGTTCCTGCGCGGCGCGAATTTTTTTCGATCCTGCAAAAAAGGGCTGCAAAGCCCTGTAATCGCGGACCTATTGAATCGACGGGGTCACCGGCCCTACACGGTCACAGATAAGGTCGCGGTCCCGACAGGTTCGGATCGTAGCGGACGTACTGGCTCACCGCCTCGGGGTCCGGGATCTCGATCGCGTTCAGCGACCACCTGACCAGCCCCTCGCGCCGCAGCGACTGCATCGAGCGATTGGTATGCACCAGCGACAGGCCGAGCATGTCGGCAACCTGTCCCTGCGTCACCGATATCTCGACGCGCCCATCACTCGCCAGGCAGGTCCCCTCCGCGCGCTTGACGAGAAACAGCGCGAGATAGGCGATCCGTTCGCGCGCGTTCCGCTGGCCCAGGGCGACGAGATGCTCCTCGAGCGCCGATTCCTCCTTGGCCGCCAGCCAGATGACATCATAGCCCATGCCGGGGTTGCGACCCACGAACTCGATGAAACCGTCGCGCGGAAAGATGCACAGCCGCGCCGGGGTCAGCGCCTCCACCCCGTGCGTCATCGGCTCGTCCAGCATCGCCTGCAGGCCGACAAGGTCGCCGGGAAACAGGAAATTGATGATCTGGCGGCGCCCGTCCTCCATCAGGCGAAAGCGGATCAGCACGCCCGACAGCACGGTATAGATCTCGTTGCTGCGCGTGCCCTGCGTCAGCAGCTGACCGCCCCGCTCCAGTGCGATCTCACCCTGCTTGAACGCCTCGACCTCCAGCATGCGGTCGACGTCCATCTGCTTGAGTCCCGAACAGTTCAGCAGTGGACAGCCCGTGCATGGTGTCATCGCTTCGGCTGTCTTCTTGTCCATCCTGACCCCCCTAAGGTCGCGAAATGCGGCTTCGGCGTTAACCATCGCGGCACTTTTCGCTTATCTCCATATTGTTTCCGTGCTTAATCGCAATAACTTATGGGTGCACCCACGTTCAGCCAATTGCTTCGGGAACCGAAGCATGCCGGGAACGTTGATGCCGGAACTGCCAAATAGGGAAGGGTTTTCATGTCACTTGGGGCCAAGGTCGCCGCCAATCTTCCATATCTGCGGCGCTATGCGCGCGCATTGTCCGGATCGCAGAGCACAGGTGACGCTTTCGTGCGCGCCACGCTCGAAGCGATCCTTGCCGATTCCGATCTCAAGGAAAGCCTGTCCGAAGGCGGCCGCGTGCCGCTTTACCGCGCTTTCAGCAAGCTGTGGTCCAGCGCGTTCCTGCAGGTCGCCGACGGCGACGACATGATCGGCGATCACGAGACGGCCGCCCAGGAACGTCTCGCGGTCATCACGCCGCTCAATCGCCAGGCGCTGCTGCTGACCACGCTCGAGGATTTCTCGATCCCGCAGGCTGCGGAGATCATGGATCTGACCGAAAGCGAGGTCGAGGGTCTTGTGCAGGAAGCCGTGAGCGAGATCGACCGCGAATCGTCGACCAACGTCCTCATCATCGAGGACGAACCGCTGATCTCGATGCAGCTGGAGGATCTTGTCCGCTCGCTGGGTCACGAGATCTGCGGCACGGCCGCCACGCGTACGCAGGCGCAGGCCGTCATCGCAGAGCGGATGCCCGGACTGGTGCTCGCGGATATCCAGCTGGCTGACGGGTCCTCGGGCCTCGATGCGGTGGACGACATCCTCGCCATCGATTCGGTGCCGGTCATCTTCATCACCGCCTATCCCGAACGGCTGCTGACGGGCGACCGCCCGGAGCCGACCTATCTGGTCACCAAGCCGTTCCAGGAAAGCACGGTTCGCGCCGCGATCAGCCAGGCGCTGTTCTTCGGATCGAGCCGCCCGCTTCCCTGACCTGATCACGAACTCTACGCCCGACGCCCGGAGCCTCACGGCTTCCGGGCGTCTTTTCATGCGCAGCTGATAGTGCCGCGCCCAGCGTTATCTGTCAGGTAAGACCCTCAGTCGGTCGAGGACATGCGCGCCCGGTCCATGCGCTGCTGCATGCGCTTGGCCCGCAGCATGAATTCGCCCGGCGAACGCACGGGGATCAGCATGGTGCAGCGCACGCCCGACGGTTCGAACATCAGCTCGACCGGGTTGCGCAATTCGTGGGCCACGATCTTCTCGATCAGGTCGGTGCCGAAACCGCGCTTGCGGACCTGCTGCACCTCCGGCCCGCCACTTTCGCGCCAGCGGACCCGCACGAGTTCCTCGGAAACCAGCTCCCAAAGAACCTCGACCTTGCCTTCGGCGGACGACAATGCGCCATATTTCGCCGCGTTGGTGGCCAGTTCGTGGATCGCAAGGCCCATCGAAAGCGCATCGTTCGGCGCCAGTTCGACATGCGGTCCGTCCATCTCGACCACCGAATCGCGGCCCTGGGCATAGGGCGCCATCTCCACCTCGATCACCGAGCGGACGGGCGTGGTGCCCCACTCGGACTGGGTCAGCAAATCGTGGGTGGCAGACAAGGCGCGGATGCGGCCGTCGAGCGATTCGGCGAAACTCTCGATACTGTCGGCCCGCCGCCGCGTGAGCGACACGATCGACAGCACATTGGCCAGCGTGTTCTTGACCCGGTGGTTCAGTTCGCGCGTCAGCGAATTGCGGATCGCCGCCTGCTCTTCCAGCAGTTCGATCACCTGGCGCGCCTCCACTGCCTGGCGCGTCAGCAGCCATGCGATCGCGAGTGCAAGCGTCGAGCACACCAGCCCCGCGATCAACGCGATCAGCGACAACCGGCTGAGGGTCGCCGGCTGCAGCGATTGCAGCACCATCACCCAGTCGCGATTGGCGATCTCGACCCGCTTGACCACGCTCTCGCCGCCCGGCTCGCCGGTCATGCGCGAAGCCATCAGCCGGTCGGGCGCGACAAGCTCGTCATAAATGGCCAGCTGGACCGGGCGGTTCTCAAGCCCCTGCAGAGCGGAATCGACGAAGTCCTGCGCGTTGAACGGGCTATATATATAACCCTTGAGCGCGCGCTCACCGGTCGCGTTCGCCTGGAAGACCGGCATGTAGACCAGGAAACCGGGCGCATCGCGCTCACCCTCCTGCTTCAGCACGACCTTGCCCGAGGCAGTGGGCCGGGCCGTCTGCTCGGCCTCTATCATGGCGGCGCGGCGGATCGGTTCGGCGAACATGTTGTAACCGATGGCAAGGCGATTGCGCGATGTTTCGGGCTGCAGGTTGGTGACGGGCACCGCATAGACCTGGTCGGCGCGCGGCATCGGATGAACCTCGAAATCCAGAACGCCGGAATCTTCCATCTTCCGTTCGAATTCCGGGATATCGGCGCGGTCGACGCGGGCGGCCCAGCCGATGCCGTCGGCGCCGCGGAAGTTGGAATCGAGCCGCAGCTGGCCGATGAAGGTCTGGAACATGGACGGCGCCACGGTTTGCTGCGTGGCGAACAGCGCGGCGCCCGAGCGCAGATAGGCCGCATTGGCATTGGCGCGGCGTTCCAGCGCGGCGGATGCTTCCACCGCCAGCTGGTCGAGATCGGCGCGGCGCGCCTCGCTCTCGGCCCGTTCGATGGCCCAGACGCCCAGCAGCGTCATCGCGAATATCGTCAGGAAAATGGCCAGCGGCAGCGCCCGCGGAAACCGCGAGAACCAACGCAACGTGCCCCCCAGGCGCCGGTCCGTACGCGAAAGCCGCAACGCTTCCCGGCCTGACCCCATGTTCATTCCATCGGCGATTGAAACGCCCCTTGATCATCTGGCGGGCATGTCATGCCGCGACCGTAGGTCATTCGAACATCGTCCGTATTCCGGCAAGCTGGATGATGCAGCCCGGAATCGAACTTTATCTGCAAAGTTAGTCCAGACGGGAACAATCGTTCCCCGCTTTCGTTCCCAGTTGCAGCCCCATTTGCAAATGCGTGGTCAGTTCATCGGATTTGCTCTTGTGGCGTGCAGCACAGGAAGCCCCGGATGAATCCGGGCGGCTCCTCATGAAAGGTCGGGATTGCCTTTGACGAGCAGAAGGTGGAAGGCGGAATTATCCGCACCTAGATTATAACATGACAGGTCAGAACAGGGTGAAACAGGAACACATGTCAGACGAACCGATGCGTAGCCGCAAGCGCCCGGAATGGGCGGCTGGACTGCGCCAGCTGTACGATTCGGTTGTCGAGGAACCGTTGCCGGACACCTTCGACGACCTGTTGTCCCGGTTCGACGACACCACTCCGGTTTCCAAGGACGCACAGTCCGCGAAGACGCCCGCCCCCAAGGGCAAGGGTGCCTGATGGCCGATCGTTCCGACGCTGCGACGGGCAGCGGTGACGACAACGCGAACGACAGCGCCGCCGAAACCCACGACACTGCACCACCGATGAGCGAGGCGAAGCGCGCGCGCGAGTTCAAGCGCGAGCTGACCGACGTGATCCCGCACCTTCGCGCATTCGCGCGCGGCCTGTGCGGCCGTCCGGACCTGGCCGACGATCTGG
>JAPYSD010000236.1:0-3833 GCA_029936705.1 Croceicoccus sp.
AGATAACTGGGCCCGATTTGCGCAGCCCCGTGATACGGGCAATACGACCGGCCGCTCGGCGGAAATGCGATCTAAACATGAATTTTTATGGCGCTGGGAAAAATAGAAGCTTTCGGTCCGACTGCCCCTGTTCTGCGTGCGAGCCTTCGCGCAAGAGCATTGGCCAATTGGCAAAGGTTTAACACCGAAAGGTAGGGGTCAGTTCGCAGCATTTCTTTTAGAAGATAAAATGCGTCGCCAATATTCCCACTACGTACCGCTCGACTCAGCATGAAACGCATCAGTCGCAATAGGCCGTTATGAAAATCCTGCCTCAGTTCCGGGTGGCGCGCTGTCAATTCGGGTACGCAAAGATCGCGTGAACGCAAGGCTTGGCGCGGATCGCTGGACATATTCGTCGGCGTTTCACGATAGCCAACCAAGTATTCTCGTACTAAAGCGAACCGGTAGCGCTCGGCTATTTCGAAATAGACCTTGTAGTCCTCGCATCCTTCGCCGCCATAAGCGCGCAGTGCGGGATCGTAGCCGCCGACCCCCAACAATGCCTCTCGTCGGATCAACGCCCCGCTGCCATGACCCACGATGTTTCGCTGCGCCATTGCCCGCAGTACGTCACCTTCTGCAACACTACGGCGATCTTGGATACGGATCCGGTCGTGTTCGTCGATGATTGTGTACCAGCAATAAACGAGACCGATCGTTGGATCGTCCTGACCATTCGCATCTCGCATCGCTGCGACCTGTAATGAGGTTTTTTCGGGGTGCCATAGATCGTCGGCATCTAATGGAGCTAGCAACTGGCCTTTCGACACGGCAATGGCAGCGTTACGCGCAGCAGCAACGCCAGCATTTGGCTGCCGAATCAAGCGGACACGATGGTCGCGTCTCGCTATTCTTTCGACGATATTAGGGCTTTCGTCGAACGAACCATCGTCGACGACGACAATTTCAAGCCTTGAATAAGTTTGTGCGCAAGCACTGGCGAGCGTGCGACCGATCGTGGCCGCCGCATTAAACATCGGTACGATAACGGACACGAGGGGCTCGGCCGGCATTGAAGCGGAGGTGAACCGAGCGGGCATCAATACGTATCATCCCGTTCGTTGCAGCCCAAGTGGGTGAGTGGCGTGCGTGAGCTCATATTATAAATCTATAACGGAATTTGCAATTTTACCCAGAGGTTCATGATAGTTATCGCTAAAGGTAGCTTGACGACTGGATATGGTCTCTTTTCCAAGTCTATCTCTAATCCACATTGATGATTCGCTCGAAGATTCCAGTCGCGCTCTCCCCTTGGCAATCCATTTTTTCCCTATGGACGCGCGCGGAAGCTTGGTGCTGGCACGAAGGCGCGACTTTAAATGTCGGATCTATCTCTGCCAACTTAGCCGAACGAGTTGCCGTTTCGTTTCTATTTAGCGAATCAGCATCTCCGGCATCACGCGAGGACGACCTATACTTAAATTCGATTTCCGTGAAAGGCCATGATGGCGGAATTCTCCAGCCCCTGCCGTACGGCCGGGTTCCGGCTCTCCGACACAACAGAAAGCCACCGCCTATTCCGGATGGAACCGCACATAATAAGGTATCCTCGCGCCATAGCCTGGCATTGATGCCGCAGCCGATAATATGGAGCCACTCCAACGCGATATGGTCGTTGGCGGCCTCAAATTCGTACGGCTCGCACGGCGCAGTCGCACCAGAGGGGAAATCGATACGATAGATCATCGACGATCAACCCCGGCTGGGAACGGGGAAGCGCAATCTGGAAGATGCAAATGCGGCGGGCGCATGTTTGCCATTCGTATTGCGAGTAAGAATGCCTTTTTGTGTAGTCGAAAGCGCACCACATGAGGCTCTTGCGCAGCGGTTAAGTGGTAGATCGGTGTGACGATGCTGCGAGGTGCGGAAATGCGGCCTAAGCGCCATGGTAGCTGCGGTACCAATCGACAAATTGCGGAACTCCGCTCTCTATACTGGTAGTTGGCTGGTAGCCCAGATCGGCTTTAATTGCACTAATATCGGCGAAAGTGCGCGGTACGTCTCCAGGCTGCATCGGTTTCAGATCAATTACAGCCTTAAGCTCACAAGCAGTTTCGATCGCGGTAATAACGTCTGTCAGCTTCTCCGGCTTGCTATTGCCAATATTGTAAATGGCATGCGGTCCCAAGCTCCCGCCCGGCTTGCTTCTGCCGTCGTCAGCCGGCGGATTGTCGAGCGCCGCGATGACCCCCGCGACGATATCATCGATATATGTGAAATCTCGCATCATATTGCCGTTATTGAAAACCGGAATGGGCTCACCCGCCAAAATCTTGCTGGTGAATATCCACATCATCATGTCTGGCCTACCCCAAGGGCCATAGACGGTGAAAAACCTTAAGCCAGTTTGAGGGATTCTGAACAAGTGCGAATAGCTCTCGCTCATCAACTCGTCCGCTTTCTTGGTTGCCGCATAGAGCGAGACAGGATGATCGACGCGATCGCTGACGGAAAATGGAACTTTGTCACGTGATCCGTATACCGACGACGAACTGGCATAGACCATGTGAGAAACATCTCGCTGCCTTGCTAGTTCGAGCAAATTAAGATGACCAACCAGATTGGAACGGGCATAGGCCGCGGGGTTCTGCAGTGAATATCTAACTCCCGCCTGCGCCCCCACGTGCACGATCCTGTCGATGTCCTCTGCTTCCACGGCAGCTGCCAGCGCATCCTTTTCTGAAAAATCTAAAGCAATTAGTTTGGCTTTGTTTCTGCCTACATCTTGCCAAGCTTTAACCCGATCACGCTTTAGTTGGGGCGAATAATAATCGTTAAAATCATCAATGCCGATCACGCTCTCGCCGCGGTCAAGAAGCGATTTAGCAAGTGCAGATCCAATAAAACCTGCCGCACCTGTGATTAGGACCTTCATGCATTCTCCATAAAATTTTTGAAATTTGAAAAAACTGATTCCGCTTGCAGGGAAAGTTAAAAGTAATCTCGTTTCGTAGTACTTCAAAAAATCTGACGATTAATCAGAAAAAAGGCGCAATCGACGAAACGAAGTATTTCGAACGACGAACTCAGAGTCAGTAGGTGAGCGCACTGTGTTCCATTATGATGAGCCGGGTGATCGTTTGAGTTCGAAGTGCCTAGCAGCTGCGGGTGGAGCCTTGCCCCATTGTGATGCCTATGCGTGGGCGTGATGGCAACAACCATAACGGGGGCATGCCCTCGGTATGATCCGCCGCTTGGCACTATCTGGACCCAGTTTTTTCGAGTTTTGATTGGGGCCGGGCGCGGCTGCAATCTTACGGCCAAGCTTCCAGGTTCTGGCGGTGTGACCCAAGGCTGGACAGAATCCTTCAATCTTTTCTCGATGAGCGCGATTGGTTTGCTGAGCTTGGCTTGCTGTCCTTTGTCGCGGCACCGATCAATGTGACGCAGCGCTACCTTTGATCCTCGAATGCTCAGGCGACTTTCCCCTCGAAAGGGCCCGCAGCGCGCGATCCAGAAAGTGGAACGGGCGGCCTGTCTCACGGCAGATCGAGGCGTTGGCAGCATCGGTCTGACCTATGTTCGTGGCGATATCCGTCATTTGCGCGGCATAGTTTTAGAGAATTACATGGACCGTATTGTTCTCCAGAACCCTGTGTTCGATGTAATGTTAAAAAACGGATGAAATTCCAGTTGCGGTTACGCTGCATGGTGCGCCCGATGATGGCACCATCGATCACGTGGAGCGCGGCAAACAGCCCCGTTATGCCGCGCGCAAATCACATGAGAATATGGGACCCCAAAGGTAGCCTTTTGACCTGATCAATCCACGGGCAACGGGTCAGGATTTT
>JAPYSD010000236.1:3843-6046 GCA_029936705.1 Croceicoccus sp.
GATTTTGATCCGGAGCGATGAGCAAGAACATGCGCGGTCCTCTGCCAATAGATCGCACGTACTCATAGATAAATTATCGCTTGAACCTTCTCTGTTGAGTTGCTGCCTGTAGTTATGCGAACGATCCGCGGCCCGTCGCGACCTGTTGAATATGGGCTAGCAATTCGGCTCGGCTGAAAGGCTTGGTGACATACATGTCGGCGCCGGCGAGAAGACAGCTTTGCTTATCATATTCATCGACTAGTACGGTGACAGCAATTATTGGAACGGCACTGAGTTCGGAACGGCGACGCAAAAGTGTGATCAATTTTAGTCCGTCGATATGAGGCAGGCGCAGGTCAATGATCGCAACATCGGGCAGATGCTTCAGCATCGCTAGTTCAGCCATTCGCGGGTCCAGCACACCGATCATTTGATGGCCAGCCTGTTCAATCCAGGTTGCGAACAACTTTTGGTGGAGCGGTTCGTCCTCGACTACCACTAGACGCAATTTGTCAATCCCTTAGCTTTTAACATTGATAAACAAAGGCTTAGATCCGCGGCAAGGTCAAGCGAATTGAGGCGAGCGCTTCCGAGCCAGTGCGTTTAACAGGATTTTTCATATTAACTCACGTAATTTCTAAGCCGGTCCAAATACGGCCGGTTTCGGGATAACCGGACGTTTTCCAGTCGCGGTGCAAATCGGCAGATTGGTCCCAGAGACGCGCCCAAAGGAGCTCGACACAAGATGACCGCTATCGCAATTGACCAACTACAGACTAGCTGATTTATTTGATGGGGGCGGCCCTGACTCGCGAACTATGACGCGTGAGAGGCTTGATCGCCTAACGGTTCGCTGGTCCGCCAGGCCGGTCGGCGAGCTTGCTTTGGATCGCAGCGGCGCGATGCAATTTGCCTATTCGCCGGCATGGCTCGAGGATCCCGAAGCCCCGCCTGTCTCGGTGCGTCTGCCGAAGCAGCAGGATCCGTTCGGTGACCGGATCGCAAAACCTTTCTTCGACGGGCTGCTGCCCGAGGAATGGCAGCGCGAGGCGGCCGCACGGGCATTGGGCATTTCCTCGGGCAATCCGTTCCGGCTGCTGAAGACATTGGGCGGCGACACGGCCGGCGCGCTGACATTCTGGCCTGACCATGGCGCAGGGCACGCAGAAGACGCTAACAACAGCCCAGAAGGCTTAAGCGACGACGAGCTGGTACAATTATTCGACCGCATGGCGCATAGGCCAATGCTGGCGGGCGAGGGGAGGCGCTACAGCCTTGCCGGAGCGCAGAGTAAGCTGCCGGTCGTGCTGGACGGGGAAGGGCGCGTGGCGCTTGCCCGGCCCGGTCAGGCGACCACGCATATCATCAAGCCCGAACCGACGCGCTTCGCGGGATTGGCAGCGAACGAGGCATTCTGTCTTGCCTTGACTGCATCCGTAGGGCTCGAGACTGCCGCGGCCGAATGGCGGTCGGTTAAAGGGCGACCTTATCTACTCGTCCGCCGCTACGATCGCGTGATCGAGAATGGAAGAACGACGCGGCTCCATCAGGAGGATTTTGCGCAAGCTCTCGGCGTCATGTCGGCGAAGAAATACGCCAGCGATGGCGGACCGGTGTTCCGTGACTGCTTCGCGCTGGTACGAAACGCTGCAACGGATCCTGAACGCGAGGTCCTCAAGCTGGTCGATGCCGTACTGTTCAATCTCATTATCGGCAATGCCAATGCCCACGCGAAGAATTTCAGCCTGCTGCGGCGGGCCAACGGCACAATCGTGTTGGCGCCGCTCTATGACCTCGTCGCGACCGCCGCCTGGCCCGAGCTGTCGCCGCGCATGGCGATGAAATACGGGCGAGCCCGAATGCTCGAGGACATGTCTGCCGGTAGCTTCGAGCGCTTCGCTGCCGATGCAGAGGTGGAATTCGGCAGTGTCAGGGAGCGGGGGCTGGCGTTGGCGAGGCGCATGATGAAGGCGATCGAAGGCGGGATGGTCACACCGGGTTTGGAGGATCCGCACGTCCGCAGGCTAATGGATCTGATCCTCGATAGGGCAGGGCGGGTGGCGCTCAACCTCCAACCTTAGGATAACACGAGTTGTTCGTGCGAGATCGTGACTCTCGATTGCCGGACGCCAACTCGGTTGGCCAAGAAAAAACCCGGCGCGGCGAGCGCACCGGGCTTGAAAGTTTGGGAGAGGATGCCTGAAAGGCAGGACCTGTATGC
>JAPYSD010000237.1 GCA_029936705.1 Croceicoccus sp.
ACTGGTGACCCAGGCACACGCCCAGCAGCGGCTTTTCCGCATCGGCGCAGGCCCCGACCAGGTCCAGGCTGACGCCCGCTTCGTTCGGCGTGCAGGGGCCGGGCGAAATCAGGAAGCCCTTTGCACCGCTGGCCAGCGCCTCTGCCGCGGTGATCGCGTCGTTGCGCACGACATCGACCTTCGCACCCATTTCCATCAGGTAATGGACGAGGTTCCAGGTGAAGCTGTCATAATTGTCGATGACGAGGATCATGCTGCCCGCCTTTGCGCGTGAACGAGGGTGAGATCAAGTCGCCCGAACGGGGGCCCCTGCTGAAACGGGGTGCAATCCTATTGCCCATATCCCGGCTCTGCCGCCAGCTTCAGCGCTTCCCTTGCCGCCGCCAGCAGGGCGCCCGCCTTGGCCTCGCATTCACGCTGCTCGTAAGCGGGCTGCGAATCCGCGACGATGCCCGCACCGGCCTGGACGTGCATGGTCCCGTCCTTCACCACGGCGGTACGCAGCACGATGCAGCTGTCCACCGATCCGTCGGGCGCGAAATAGCCGACGCCGCCCGCGTAGGCACCGCGGGTCTCCGGCTCGAGCTCGGCGATGATCTGGCAGGCGCGAACCTTGGGCGCGCCGCTGACCGTGCCCGCCGGAAAGCCCGCGAACATGGCGTCGATGGCATCGGCGTGTCCGGCCAGTTCGCCCACCACGTTCGAAACGATGTGCATGACATGGCTGTAATGCTCGACCGTGTAGCTTTCGGTCACTTTCACGGTCCCGGGTCGTGCCACCCGGCCCACGTCGTTGCGACCAAGGTCGAGGAGCATCAAATGCTCGGCCCGCTCCTTGGGATCGGCGAGCAGGCTTTCGCGGTTGGCCCGGTCCTCGTCCGCGTCCTTGCCGCGAGGGCGCGTGCCCGCGATGGGGCGGATGGTGACCTCGGGGCGGCCTTCGCTGCCGCCGCGTACCCGGACGAGGATCTCGGGGCTGGACCCCGTCAGCGCAAAGCCGGGCAGGTCGAGGAAATAGAGGAAGGGCGAGGGATTCACCCGCCGCAGCGAGCGATAGAGCGCGAGCGGAGGCAGCGGGAAGGGGCAGGTGAAGCGCTGCGCCAGCACCACCTGGAAGATGTCGCCCGCCGTGATGAATTCCTTCGCGGCCAGCACCATCTCGGCATAGCGGCCCTCGGGCAGCTGGGGGGTCAGCGCGGCTTCGGGCAGTTCGGTCAGCTGCGTCGGGGCGGACAGGCGTGCGCCCTGCAGCCTGGCGAGGCAGCCCTCGATCCGCTCGGCGGCCTCGGCAACCGCGTCGCCGGGCGCCGTGTCCGATGGCCAGACCGGCGCGACGCAGAACAGCGTGTCCTTCAACCGGTCGAACACCAGGATCAGCGTCGGCCGCGTGAAGATCATGTCGGGCAGGTCCAGCGGATTGGGCGCCGGCCTCTCGATCTTTTCCACCAGGCCGATCGTCTCGTACCCGAAATAGCCGACGAGGCAGGCCAGCGCGGGCGGCAGCTCGGCAGGCACGTCGAACCGGCAACTGGCCGCCAGCGAGCGCAGGGCGGCCAGCGGTTCCTCGTCCAGCCGGACGAAGGCGCCGCGGTCATGCCGCCAGTCGCGGTTGACCTTCGCCTCGTCGCCCCGGGCGCGGAATACCAGGTCGGGATCCAGCCCCACCAGCGAATAGCGACCGCGAATCTCCCCGCCCTCGACCGATTCGAGCAGGAAGTCGCCGCGTCCCGGCTCGATCAGCTTGACCGCGGCGGCCACCGGCGTCTCGCAGTCCGCGATCACCTTGCGCCAGACCACGCCTGCACGTCCGGCGCGAAGCTGGCTGGCGGCATGGGCATCGCGTTCGCGATCCGCGGGCAAAGAGGCGGTGGCTTCGAGCATGGATATGGCGATCAGTTGTTCTGCGGGGCAAGCTGGTCGCGCACTGCGGCGATCGCGTTGTCGTTGCGCTTCACCGGCACGTCGCGCGCGATGGCAAGGCGCAACTGGTCGACCAGCTCCTGCTGGCGCAGGTTCGACAGCTCGGACTGCGTCTGGGCGATGATCGGGTCGTCGTCCGCGACCTCGGGCACGTCGATGCTGTCGAGCGAGACGATGAACCAGCCCAGCCCATTGGGCGCTTCCAGCCGCTTGGCGGTGTCGGGTGCCATGGTGAACATCAGCGCAAGCGGCGGCGCGATGCCGCGCTGCTGGCGCTGGGCCAGAAGCTGGCGGCGCGTCAGGTCGATCTGGTCCACCGGCGGCGTGCGAATGTCGAGCGAGGCCAGCGCCTCGGACATGCTCTTGCCGCCCTTGATCGCGGCCAGCACCTTGTCGGACGCCGCCTTGGCCTTCTTCGAGCCTTCTTCGAGCTTGTAGTCGCGCGTCAGCGCGGGCTCGATCTCGGCGAACGGCGGCGGTGCGGCGCGGTTCACTTCACCGGGCTCGAACACGACATAGCTCTGCCCGTCGGCACCCGGCGCGATCTGGGCATCACCGCCCGGCTGCATCGCGAAGGCCGTCTGCGCGAGCCGCGCTTCCGAGGGATCTACTTCGCCTTCGCCAAAGACGCTTCCGTCCTCCAGCAGCGGCGGGGTGGTCGCTACCTCGACACCCAGCGAACCGGCGACATCGGCCAGGCTGGCGCCCGACTGCAGGCGGTCCTCGATCTGTGCGGCGCGGTCGGCAAGCAGGGTGCGGGTCTTTTCCTCGCGGATGGCATCGGCCAGTTCGGTGCGCGCATCGGCAAGGCTGCGGGCGGGAACCGCGTTCACGCGGCCGACGCGGATCAGGTAATAGCCCAGCGGTCCGCGCACCGGTCCGACGATGCTGCCCGGCTGCGCGCCATAGACCGCGGCGGCAACCTCGGGCGTCGAGGTCGAGGCGAGCTGCTGCCTGCTCGTTGCGGTGATCGTGTTCGTCTCCAGCCCCTGCCGCTCTGCGACGGCGCGCAATTGCGACGGCGCGGAAAGCTGCTGCCTGAGGGCATTGGCCGCGGCCTCGGTCGGGACGACCAGCTGTTCGATCTCGCGCTCCTCGCGCGCGGCGTATTGCGCGGCATTCGCCTGGAAGCGTTCGGCGATCTCGGCGTCGGTGGCGTTGACCGTGTCGCCCAGCACGTCCGGGCCGAAGCTGGCATAGTGGATCGTGCGCCGCTCGGGCAGCATGTAGCGATCGCGGTTGGAGGCGAGGTATTTCTTCAGCACCGCCTCGTCGACCGGACCCTCGTCGATAAAGGCCGGGCTGGGGATCAGCGTGACCGCGCCGTGGCGCGTTTCGTTCAGCAGGCCGGCATAGCGGCGTGCAATCCCGGCAGGCGCGGTATCGCCATAGGTCGCGGGCACGAGCAGCATGCGCGAGACGAGGCCCTTGGCAATGTCGTCGCGGACCATCTGGTCCGACAGGCCGCGCTGGCTGACGGCGCGGTTATAGAGGTCCTGGCTGAACTTGCCGTCGGGCCCTTGGAAGGCGGCCATCTGCGAAAGCTCGCTTCCCACCAGCGATTCGCCCACCCGCATGCCGTTCGAAAGGCCGAAATCGTACAGCGCGCTGCGGGATATCATCTGGTCGAGCAGGTTTTCGATCGCGCCTGCTTCCAGGAAATCCTCCATGGTGGCGGTGGGATTGTTCTGGCGGGCCTGTTCGAACGAGCTGCCGACCGTGGTGCGCAGGTCGGACGTCGAGATCTTCTGGTCCCCGACGGTCGCCACGCGCTCTCCGCCCGCGATGCCGCCAAAGCCCGATCCGGTGATGTCGGCACTGGCAAAGGCGAGCGCGATCAGCACCACGAATCCCAATGTCAGCGCCAGGCCGAGCGGTGACTGGAAAAGCTTGCGAAAACCCTGGATCATGTGAACTGGCAATCCGTTACCTGGCCCCGCCGGGCCGCAATGTCGCGATACGCCCCGGCCATGCGGCGCGGGATGCTGGCGCAGGGCTTTAGGCGGGTGATGGCCCCGCTGCAACACCGTCCCCGCAAAGCAGGCACGCCCGGTCGGTAACCATTTTGACACGGCGCGGTGCTTGGGCTAGCCGCCGCCCACCGCCAGGGCTATCGACCGTGGCCGGAATCAGCGATGTCATGTTCTTGACGACATCAACCAACAGGGCGGACGGGTAATCGATGGCACAACGCTGCTATGTGGTCGGAAACTGGAAAATGCACGGCATGCGCGCCGATCTCAGCGAAGCGCGTGCGATCGACCGGGCGTCCCAGCGACTTCCGAAGGTAGAGGTCGCCATCGCGCCGCCCGCGACGCTGATCTCGACGCTGCGTGAAACGGTAAGCCAGATCGGCGTCGGCGCGCAGAATTGCCACCGCTCCGAAAAGGGCGCGCATACGGGCGACATCTCGGCGCCGATGCTGCGCGAGGCGGGGGCCGACTTCGTGATCGTCGGCCATTCCGAGCGCCGCGCCGACCACGGCGAAACCAACGACGACGTCAAGGCAAAGGCCGAGGCTGCCCAGGCGGTCGACCTGGGCGTGATCCTGTGCGTCGGCGAAAGCGCCGAGCAGCGCGATTCGGGTGAAGCGGAAGAAATCGTCGCCCGCCAGCTTGCGGATTGCCTGCCAACCTCGCCGCAGCGCCTTTCGATTGCCTATGAGCCGATCTGGGCGATCGGTACCGGGCGCGTTCCCTCCGTCCAGGACGTGGGCACCATGCACAAGTGGCTGCGCGCCGTGCTGATGGACCGTTACGGCGACGAGGGTAAGGAGATCCGCATCCTATATGGCGGGTCGGTCAAGGGCGACAATGCCGCCGAGTTGCTGGCCGCATCCGAAGTGGGCGGCGCACTGGTCGGCGGCGCAAGCCTGACTGCCGACGGCTTCGTTCCGATCATCGCCGCCGCGTCTTCGCTGGACGAGGATTGAGGACGCAAACTTGCCAGATGGCACGACTGCCGGTAAGAGCGCGGCGCGGGATCGCGGCCCCCTTGCATTGGCCCGCGCGGTTCACGATCTTCGCTTTCATCCTTTCTGACTGAGTATCCGGATCAATCGATGTCGCTTTTCCTGTTTCTTACCATTGTCCAGGCGATTGTCGGCGCTGCCCTGGTCGGCGCGATCCTGATGCAGCAGTCCGAAGGCGGCGGCCTTGGCGTCGGCGGCAGCCCGTCCGGCCTGATGAGCGCGCGTGGTGCGGCCAATTTCATGACCCGGGCGACCGGTATCCTGGCCGTGCTGTTCGTGGTGCTGTCCATCATCCTTGCCGCCCTTGCCGTCGAGACGACGCAGGGCAGCGCGATCGACACCTCGCTAGACCGGACGGTCCCGACAGCGGCGCCCGATCCGCTGGCGCCCACGGCACCGGCAGCGGCGCCCGCGCAGGCGCCCGCTGGCGAAGCGGCCCCCGCGGCTGGCGATCCGCTGGAAGGCGCGGCGCAATAACGCCCGCGCGGGTTCGACCCGCGCATATCGTCCGGGCCGGGGCGTTCGTCCGGCTTTCATCGTTCTATCCACGAAAAGCGGCTGCAGGCTTCACTCGAAGCTTGCCCCTTTTCGATTCTTTCGACTAAGGCCCACCTCCCATGGCGCGGTACATTTTCATCACCGGCGGCGTGGTCTCCTCGCTCGGCAAAGGTCTCATGGCGGCATCGCTTGCCGCCCTTTTGCAGGCGCGTGGCTACAAGGTCCGGATTCGCAAGTTCGATCCCTATCTCAACGTCGACCCGGGGACGATGAGCCCCTACCAGCACGGCGAGGTCTTCGTGACCGACGACGGGGCCGAGACGGATCTCGACCTTGGGCATTACGAGCGCTTTACCGGCGTTTCGGCGCACCAGGGCGACAACATCACGTCGGGCCGCATCTACCAGTCGATCATCGCCAAGGAACGGCGCGGCGATTATTTGGGCGCGACGGTGCAGGTCATCCCGCACGTGACCGACGCGATCAAGGAATTCGCGCTGGCCGATACCGAGGGGCTGGATTTCGTCCTGTGCGAATTCGGCGGCACCGTCGGCGACATCGAGGGGCTTCCTTTCATCGAGGCGATTCGCCAGCTGCGTAACGAGCTGCCGCGTGAGCAGACCGCCGCGATCCACGTGACACTGGTCCCCTATAT
>JAPYSD010000760.1 GCA_029936705.1 Croceicoccus sp.
AACGCAGCCGAAATGGGAATCCCCACCGAGTCAGTTCGTGTGGAAACCGCTCTAACGTAATGCAATTAGCTAGCTGAAATTCCTGATTTATTTATTGGATCTAAAACTAATCTGGTTCTTTATAGCCGTATTGAGACCATCGTAGGTCTCATCTCGCTCAGATGATCCGGCGTGGATGCTGGAATGTCACAGCAGCCGGCCATTGCATCTTCTCGCCTCCCAATGACCATACCGAACCTTTAACTGCTACCAGAAAGCAGTCGATTTGCGCCGCTCCATGCGATGTCTTTGATAAGTAATTGATGGAGAAGGACGCCGCGAAAAAGGTAACGGTTGCGAGCATTGCGCTTGATTACGGCGGTGCCGTTGCAGGTGCCGGTTTGGTGCTTGGTCTTCTCTACATCGTCGCGTTCGGCAATTGGCCGGAAGGCAACGAAACCCTCCGTCTCACGATCCTAGGTGGTGCGCTCTTCTGCGCATTCCTGACCATGTGGCTTGGCCAAGGTGCTGGCACTCTGAGCAGCGGCAAAATCGTCAGCTTCAAGATATCGGCCGGCATGGATGGGGCCCAGCTGGAAATGGCTGACGAGGGCGAGAGCAAAGACGAAACCTACGGTACCTACCGCCCGTACTGGCGTTCCAGACACGGCGCTCCCGACAACCCCGACATGGGAGAAGAACCCGATGCCTGATACCAGTACCCATACCGTCGCCCAAGATCGCCCACAGGCCCCCGTACAGCGTCAGGACGATGTGTGGACGCCCAGTGTAGCTATTGCGCTTGCCGCTCTCTTTTTCACCCTGTTTGCGGGCTTCCTCAGGCTTCATTTCCGCGCAGTAAAAACCGAGGGTAATGCGAAGGAAGCGCTGGACACGACCAAGGCGAACAAGGTCCGCATTGAGGCGCTGGAAACTAAGGCTCACCTCCACAGCGAATTGCAGACGCGGAATGATCGACTTCTTGAGAAGATCGAGGACAAGCTGGACCGCCTGTACGAACTGCTAACCGCGAAGAAATAAGGGCCAGCCTTTCGGCCAGCCCTTTCGTTAATCGAAGATGTCAGCGAGGGGCAGTTTCTCCACCTCTCGCTCTCGCGCAAGCCGCCGCTGACTGCGCAGCCATGCACGCCGTTTGCCCTTCCGGTTGTCTCTAGGCCAATGGAAGGCGCTGCGGTCTATTTTCCACCTAGCCATCAGTCCACGTACACCTTGATTCGGGTGTTCGGAGAGTCATCGTGCTC
>JAPYSD010000238.1 GCA_029936705.1 Croceicoccus sp.
CAGCTACATCTGCCCTGGCGGCAACCGACTACGGCCATCGAACCGCAACTTCAGCACTCCGCGCCCGCTCGCCAATGCCGATGGCTTCATCCGCTATCGCGCCCGCGAGAAGGACTGCGGCGCCTGCGGGCTAAAGGAACGGTGCACGCCGAAACTGGCGGCGCGCAAGATCATGCGTTCGGTCCACGAAGGCGCGCGCGACCTGGCGCGCGATATCGCCACCAGCGACGCCTATCTCGTCTCAAGACGACAGCGGAAGAAGGTCGAGATGCTGTTCGCGCACCTCAAGCGCATCTTGAAGCTGGACCGCTTGCGCCTGCGCGGTCCGAACGGAGCCAAAGACGAGTTCCACCTCGCAGCCGCAGCTCAAAACCTCCGCAAACTGGCCAAGATGCAACCGCTGCCAGGCCTCGCAACAGCCTGAGAGGAGCGGCAAGGCCGCTCGCCTGCTGTCAGCCGCGATCCTCTGCCCGAGACAGCAGCGACTTCTTCAACAGAATAGGTCATTTGCAGACATTCCGTTTTTAGACAAAAATCCCGCAAAGCTGCCATGTCCGCTTTCAGGCCATGTGCCGCGACGCGCTATCGACCGGAAATGGGGTGGTTAGCGGACGTGACCTAATAGGTATCAATATCCCACTCACTCAGTGCGATAAGATGTTTGCCAAGTTTCTGAGCTGAGCCTTTTTCGGGCGACCAACGTTTCACCATCTTGTAGCCATCCCTGTCGACGAGTTCGAAGATCCATTGGCTACCGTCTACCCCGAAGGCGCAGGTCTCGGGCGGCTCCTGGAATAACGCTTGATCAGCGAGCAGTTTCTTCAACGCATCCACTTGGTCGCTCGTCATCCTAATTTCTTTTTTGAACGTCCGATCTTACCCGGTTCGTAGCCGCCAGCGAAGGTCATTTCCTTTGCGATTAGCTTTAGACCATCGCCATCGGCCTGAACCCGAATGAACACAGAAGGGTCAAAAGAAGGAATATAGCTAAAACGTAGAGCAAATTCCGGCAGCGCAGTGCATTGCGCAAGCTCGAAAAACGAAGGTTCTCCAGCTGCTTGCCATTGGCTAGGATACCATTCACTTTCGACCTTACCGACGATGGGCCTTGGCCCCCCTGGAAACCCACAGCTCAAACTCGGTTCAGAGTATTCCTCAGGGAAGTAGCCAGATGCAAAAGGGCTACTGCGCTGCTCTGGACTAAGCTTAGTTGCCGACTGACAAATAGGTTCGTCGAAACGCTCCGGTGTGCAGCCCGCAAGAGTGAAAGCGACCAGAACCGACCCGACCTTCAAGGTTTGGATCAAACGCATCTGCATTTGCTAGGCTATTCCTGCCATGACCGCTATGTCGTCGAGAACCGTCTGCACGGGTCGATCATAGTCCAAGTCGCGAAGCAGCTTCTGTTGCCTCGTCCCCTCTCTGATCGCTTCGGTGAACGCGCCATCGCCAACGAACTTGCGATAGAGATTGGCGCGCTCGAGCTCTTCGCGCATGATGTGATCGGCTGCACTTTCAGGGAGGCCAAAAGGATCATTCATCATGATCAGTTCACTACCTGATCGACATATACGGCGCGACGAACATCTGATGCACCACAGTGAACCGTGGCGAGAATGTTCGTCTTTCCATTGCCTTGCAACTGAGGTGAATCGACGATTGGTTTGGAGGCCGCGATTACGAACTCCGAATGTCTTGTTAGTCGGGGACAGCGGCTTCGTGCGAGCCTATTTGATAAGGATCACGTAGAGGTCCGGCGCCGGTGATCGCTGAATTTTTCGCCACCCAAAGCATTGGTGCGAATGCCATTCGCTTTCCATGGTTTGCAAAGCTTGCAGCCTGCCCGGCGGCTTCGGGCACGACCTCGCTTATGGTGCATGTTAATCTCCAACTTCAAGGACTGCCATACAGGCGGCGCCGCTGAGCAGCATCTCGCGATAGCAACGCGCGATAAAATACCATACATCAGATTGGCGCTGAAAAACAGTACGCCTGCCAACTAACGTGAACGTCGCCTGACATACCACGCGATCGCCACCGGCAGGGCCAATGCCATCGCAATCGGCATTATCAGAGATAAAATCGCAAAGGTCCAGTTCTGCCAATTAGATGCACGGTCATGAGCAAACTGTTCGACCTGAAATACAACCTGAATAACGCCCGAAACACCCAGAATGCCGAACAAGAGGTTGAGAAGTCTCTCCCGCGTCTGGCTGTGTTCAGCGTCCTTATCACGCTGTCTGCGATGCAAGTCGCGGACATCTTCCTCGAGCGCGGCCAGCGCGCCCTGGTAGGCCTCTTTCAGGCGTGAAGTGCCGCGCAACAGTTCCAGTTCCTCAAAGACATCGCGTTCGGTATCGTAGCGAAATGGATTGCGATAACGATGCCTTTCATATTTCTCGAATGCATCGCGGCGCACGGCGTTGATCTGCGCTTCCGCCTCGGCAAAGCTGCCGTTGCCGATCTTCGCCTGGATTTCGTCGATGGCCCTGAACGTCTCCTCTTCCTGTTCGCGCGTCAGCGCTTCGTTATGCATCGAAAGCGCGTGGATCAGGAACGCATAGGGGCAGGTTCCGATATGATCATTGCCGACCTCCAGCGTGCGCGAACGAGGGACGAAGGTGATCATAGCACGAGGATTGGCGAAGCGGACGAAAAAGCCCTCTTCCTCCTGCTCGTCCGATTTTGGATAGATGGGATCAAGGCTATCGAGCACCTCGCTCGCTTCCTGATTGGTGAAATCAATGATGTTCTGACTGAAGCCGGCGAGGAAAAGATAGGCCAGACGTGTTTCTGCAGGACGGCTGCGCAGACGGCGTACGCTTCGCCAGTAATCCGCGCCCAGAAGAACATGTGGGGATGACGGCTGCAGCGCCTTCTGCTGGGCGATCAGTTCCGGATACTGGCGAAACTCGGCATCAGGCACGCGGGTGCGGCGCTTCACCAACACCCCGTTTTCGACCGGTTCGATCAGTTTAAAGAATTGGCGGTCGTGGAAATAGAAACTGGACCGATTGGCAGGTACCGTCAGGCCCGGTATCTCGATCGAAGGCACATTCTCAACCGCCTCGCTGAAAACCGGCAGCTTGATAGCACAATCGGTTTTCAGCCGGTTTCGGTCTACCCGATAGCATTCGGCCACAAAATCCCAGAACGGCACTGCTTGCGCTTCGCTTATTGGACGCGTGACGGTTAATCCTACCAATGCGTCGAGACCTTCCAGGCCACGCGCGGAATCGAATTCCTTGGGCCATGCCAGTTTCTGGAGGAGCGACAGGAAGTAATAGGTCGCAGGCACGGTCCCTGCCCGTTCGGCTGCAAGGTCGGCTCCATAGCGATACTCGAAACCCAGGTTCCAGCTGAATGCTCCGTCGGGGTAACGATACCAGAACCTGCGGAGGGAAACATCGCGATTACGGCGTTCAGGCTCAATCGGAACGGCAAAGGCACTGCCTTCCGTCGTCCATTCGACAAGACGGGGCATAGCAAAGTCGAGCGTTTCCGCCGGACCCGCACAAAACAGGCGATCCGGTACTTTTTGCTGGCGTGATCGATCGGCAATATCGTTGAACAGGGGATCGATCGCCTGGCTGAGTGCCAGTGAGCTAGCGCATTGCAATCCATCCGGCACCTGCCCGATGCGGGAACGCGGCAGATAGAATGACAAGGTCCAGTAGAGCGTTCGGTCTTCGGCCACCGATCTCACTGTTGCCGGCCTCTGCATCAAGTGTAGTTCCCCCGATATGCGGTGATGAGCGCCTCCCCCTGAGTTAGCCGCAGTCACCACGCGCCAGTGCAAATATTGAATTGCATTGCGGCCAGTGGGCCCGACCAGATGACAACTTCTCAAGTGCTGGCCCAATATCCAGAAGGGCGATCATCTCGCCTGCATCTGCGCGGACGCTCAAATCTCTAAGCTGCGCCGCCGCGGTCGGATCGCTGGTTGGATCCCGACCCTTGAGCACTGATATCTGGAAGAAGCTGCGTAAGTGATCGTGGAGAAAACGGGCAGACATTTGCCGTCCGCTGAAGCCGAGAACCGAATAGACCAGCGCATCTTCGGCTGCCTGATCTGCCGATAGGGCCGGCTGCACATAGGCAAAATCAACCGCCAGCGCGCCCAGATGCTGCCAAAGCCGAAGCCGCTCGACCTGATCGGTCCCACCCCTTTCGCTGTCTTCGTAGTATTCCGCTTCAGTCATGCGAAGAGGATCGTTCTGTTCAATGAAGATCGCGGGATGACCCGCCCGATCGCCTAAGGCGCGAGCTGACAACTGTGCCACGACAGATAATAATAGGCGTGAATATCCTCGACCTCGTGCGGCACGATCAATAAACAGATAGTTCAGCGCAACCGCAACGGAAGGATGACGGGGCAGCGGCTGTATGGCCGTCGCCAGGAAATTTGCGCCGCCCAGCAAGGCACCCTCTTCATCCTCGATAACTGCGATCAGTTCGCAGTGGGATGGCGGCCCGGAACTCGCGTTGCCTGCATTCATTGCGAGGCAGGCACGAAACCCCTCAATACCCTCTTTCTCGTTGGGGAGCACGAAAGCCCGTTCATAGGCTTCGAAAAACCGGTCGACGATCGGTGATAAGGGCCGGATCGTTGCGCTGACATGCAACCCGCCTTCCAACCCCAGAGCCCATGTTTCATCGGAATCGGGAATGGGCTGATCGACCTGCATAGGTTACTGTTAGCGTTCATTCGAAAACGTGTCAGCCACACTGTCGCTACATTGTGTAAGATGATGGAGCTGGCCTGATCGCCCAATATGCGGAGACGGTCGACCTCGCGCAGGATTTTCCCGGCCTCAGCTGGAGGCATGGGAAGAGGCAACGCATGCTAGAGACTTGCCTGCTCCATTCCTTAGGCTTAGGACTCGTTGATCACAGTCAAAAGAGCGCGGCGGCAGCGAGAGTGAGGGCAAAGAAGAAGACCGTCGGGCATCGATCGTAGCGGGTCGCCACGCGGCGCCAGTCCTTCGGCGGACGAACATAAAATCAATGCTATTGCGCCGTCTGTATCGTCGCTTGTCGTATTTGACTGGAAAGGAACGCGACTTGCATCCCGGAATGCAGGGCTTGATGCGCTATTGCTCGAGTGCGTCCCTGAACCATTCGGCGTCATAGCACCGATCTGCCAACTTCCACTTGGCTTTGGGCAAGTCGTCGAGCAGAGCTGCCGTGCCTGTGAAATCGCTGATCTGGCCTGCCGTGATGAAGAAGCTCAGGGGGCGTCCGGTGGCATCGACAACGGCGTGAAGCTATGTGTTCATACCGCCCTTGGTCCGCCCAATCAGGCGTCCGACATCCCCTTTTTTACCCCAAGGCTGGAAGCCGTGCGGTGGGCCTTGAGGTAGGTCGCATAAATCATGACGGTCTGGGGCTCGGCCCTCTGGGCGGACAGACCCTCCATCATCCGGGTAAACACGCCCATCGCACCCCATCGTTTCCACCGGTTATACAATGTCTTGTGTGGTCCATATTCCTTAAGTGCATCACGCCAGCGCAGCCCGTTGCGGTTGACGAAGATGATCCCGCTCAGCACGCGACAGTCGTCCATACGCGGTTTGCCGTGGCTCTTGGGAGAATAGGGCGACAGTCGCGCCATCTGCTCGTCCGTCAGCCAATACAAGTCGCTTATGCTCAATCTCCTTACGGAGCCTGAATCACATCAACGCCTGCCAACTAATGGGTCCAAGCCTAAGTGACTTAGCCACCACAATTGTCGGTTGCGCCATTTGGAACCGTTCGTATTGTAGCAGGCGGGGGTGATATGAGCATATCCGAGTACAAGCATGAACGCCGCAAACTCATGCGCGCTGAGAACGCCAGTGAGATGCAGCGTACAAAACTCGTTGTCTTACTATGCTGGACCAGCAGTCTCCTCGTTTTCCTATTATTGTCTATTTTCGTTCCAGCCCCGGTGGCTGGACGATCGGATGTGCCAGGCTTGCTCGGACTTGTTTCGGACACTCGCATCC